>CAZNSV010000068.1:0-11116 GCA_964575775.1 uncultured Desulfovibrionaceae bacterium | reverse complement strand
CTTCGTTGTGGAGTACACCTTAACAGACTGTCCGAAATTTGGGGACCACTTCACATCGCCCCCCTCGAAGCGGAAGGTGACGCGCCAGTTGGCGGAGACCTTCACGCTCCAATATCCTTTGCGCTCCCCTTTCAGCTGGTGCAGGCCGGAACCAGGAAAATTCAGGTCCTGCGCTTCAGCTGCCGCGTCGAGCAGGTCCAGGATGTCCAAGAGCTTCTGGGCATGCTTGGCCTGGACTCCTTGCGTGCTGCCGGTTTCGAACAGCCGTTGCAGCCCCTTGTGCGCGAAGCTCTTGATCATCTGTGTAACCACTTTGGTAACGATCGTCAATGGCCTCTGTGGCAGGCCGGCCCCACAATTTTGGGCGTGCCTGCTACGCCACGAATCGCTCTCCCCCCTCTCCCCCATCAGCCCCTTGGCTCAACAGACTCCGCTTCCGGCGACGCCGGAGCGGCAGCCTCGCCGAACTCGGGAGCGCAGGAGCGGACATAGGCCAGCAGTTCGCGGCCGAACTCGGTGTGGATCCGTATGGCGTCGAAGCAGGGGTCCACGCCGTTGAGTTGCTGCAGCACCAGGACCTCGCCGCCGTCCTCGGCGGGGCCCAGGCCAGCGAAGAAGAAGCCCAGCTCCTCGGCCGCAACGCACATGGTCGGGGTCAAGGGGCTGCTCAGGGGCAGCAGCAGCTGCACGGCGGGCACCTGACCCGCGCGGGCGAGGTGCAGCTGCTCCGCGATCCGAGGGATGGTGTCCGCGCCGTAGGTTTCCACGTGCATCCAGACCCACCCCTCCTTGAAGTCGGAATAGGTTTGGATGCACGACTCGCTCTGGGGCAGCGGCGTCGGCGCCTCGGCTTGAAAATGCACGGGGCGTCCGATGTGCTCGCAGATGCGCTCCAGCATGGGGCGGTGTCGCTCCGGGGCATAAAGGGGGGCGGGTGCCATCTCCCCGAGGTAGCGCACGAACACGAGGTTACCGATGCGGACCGGCTCCTTGCCGCAGTTTTGTTGCCAGACACGCGAGGCCGGGCTCGTGGACAGTACCAGGGCACATTCGTGCAGCCCCAGATGCAGGATGGAGCGCTGGGAGTGGACATGGCTCGTGACCGCCATGGCGATCAGGGCCTGGAGCCCCCGCTCCACGGCGATATCCAGCAGGCGGGCCGCGATGTCCCACGAGCAGTGGTGACTCCGGAAGCGTGGGTCCACGAAACCGTATGTGAGCTCCGCCACTCGCGCCTGGGGGCTGTCCGTCACCAGGGCGCCATGCCCGATGAGCTCCCCGCGTTCGGTCTCGGCCACCACCGAGACCATGCTGCCCTCGGCCAGGGCCTCGCGCAGACGCGCCGGATAATAGATCTCCTCGTTGAAGAGCACCGTGCCATGGGCCCGCAGGGCCAGGCGGGAGATGTCCTCCGCGTCCTCGGGGGTGGCCAGGCGAAGGTGGTGGCTGGTGTCGATCCGCTCGTTTGTGCCCTTGGACGGTGCGTCCACGGGAAGGGGCGTTCCCGCCACCGGCAGCGGGGGAAACTGTGTGAACATGGTGATCTCGCGGTTGCCGTCCGCCAGGAGCGCAAACGAGGACTGATCCACCATGTTGCGGATGAGAAAGGAGCTAAGCCCGGCGGTATCGTCTTTCTCGCGCAGACGCAGGGGGTCGAACTGGGGCAACGCTTCCTCCTCCAGGGGCAGCCCCTTCCAGCGCAAGCTCTGCTGCAGGCCCAGGGGGGAGCGGCTGAAGGTGATGTGCAGTTCGTCGTCGCCCCCGCCGTAACTGAAGCTGAGGGCGTATTGGATCGCTTCTTCCAGGGCCAGACACACCCGGTCCGTGTCCGACGCTTCCAGTCCGAGCCGCGTGGCGTACTCCCGCGCGGCGGCCACGGCCAGGGGCGTGAATTCCGCATTGGCTGGCAGATGCAGGGTGACCACATCGCTCCGATTTTCAAGTGAACCACCGGCGGAACCGCGCTTGTTGATCATGCCTCCTCCTGGCGAAGGGTGATGGTGAGCCTTGGGTGGTAGAGAAGGGGCAGGGGCATGTCAAGACGCGGCGAGCGCTCAGAAGCACTCTCCGACATTGCAACCGGGGCGTTCTCAGGACGGGGGGCGGCCCGCTGGATGCGGGGAGCGCCCCCCGTGGGGTGTGGGGTCTATTCCACCCAGTCCAGGGTGCGCTGCACGGCCTTTTTCCACAGGGCGTAGCCCGTCTGGCGCGTGGCTTCGTCCATGTTCGGGGTCCAGGTCTTGTCCTCTTCCCAGTTGTTGGAGAGCTCCTCGCGTCCGGACCAGAAACCCACGGCAATGCCCGCGGCGTAGGCCGCGCCCAGACAGGTGGTCTCGGCCACCTTGGGCCGGATCACCGGTACGTTCAGGATGTCCGCCTGGAACTGCATCAGCAGTTCGTTGGCCACCATGCCGCCGTCGGCCTTGAGCTTGCGCAGCTCCACCCCGGAGTCCTTGTTCATGGCCTCCACGATGTCCTTGGTCTGGTAGGCCGTGGCTTCGAGCACGGCCCGGGCGATGTGGTGCCGGTTGATGTAGCGTGTCAGCCCCACCATGACCCCGCGCGCGTCCGGTCGCCAGTAGGGGGCGTAGAGGCCCGAGAACGCGGGCACGATGTACATGCCCCCCGCGTCGTCCACCTCCCGGGCCAGGGTCTCCACTTCCGAAGCCGAGTCGAACATGCGCAGGTTGTCCCGCAGCCACTGTACCAGGGCTCCGGCAATGGCGATGGAACCTTCCAGGCAGTAGGACGGCTTGCGGCCGCTGAACTGGTAGGCCAGGGTGGTGATGAGCCCGTGCCGCGACTCGATGGGCTCGTGCCCCGTGTGCATGAGCAGGAAGCAGCCCGTGCCGTAGGTGTTCTTGGCCTCGCCGGGAGCGAAGCAGGTCTGCCCCACCAAGGCGGCTTGCTGATCGCCCACGGCGCCGCAGACCGGCACGCGCGCGCCCAGGGGGCCGCTCTCCGAGGTGGGGCCCCAGGTGGCGGAATCGGACGAGGGCACGATGCGCGGCAGCCCCTGGGGCGGGATGCCCAGGATGCGGATGATCTCTTCATCCCATTCCAGGCTGCGCAGGTCCATGAGCATGGTGCGGCTGGCGTTGGTCACGTCCGTGACGTGAGCGCCCCCTTGGGGACCACCGGTCAGCCACCAGATGATCCAGGTTTCGATGGTACCGTAGAAGGCGTCGCCGCGTTCGGCCGCTGCCCGGGCCTCGGGCACGTTCTCCAGGATCCAGGCGATCTTGGGGCCGCTGAAATAGGTGGCCACGGGCAGGCCGGTCTTGGCGCGGAAGCGGTCCTGCCCTCCGTCGGCCATGAGCCGTTTGCAGATGTCCAGGGTGCGGGTGCACTGCCAGACAATGGCGTTGTGGAAGGGCTGGCCGGTGTTGCGGTCCCAGACCACCGTGGTCTCGCGTTGGTTGGTGATGCCCACGGCGGCCAGCTCCGAGCCCTTGATGCCGGACTTGGTCAGGGCGCCCCGGATCACCTCCTGGGTGTTCTGCCAGATTTCCAGGGGGTCGTGCTCCACCCAGCCCGGCCGGGCGTAGATCTGCGCGTGCTCCTTCTGGTCCATGCCCACGATGCGGCCGCGCTCGTCGAAGATGATGAAACGGCTGCTTGTGGTGCCCTGATCCACGGCTCCGATGTATTTCGCCATTGCTCGCCTCCTGTGCTGGACCGATGGTGACTGCCCCGGGCAGGATGCCCCAGGGGCGGCGCCGATGCAAGCCATGTCCGCTGTCGTGCGGCGCAGGGACGTGGAATCGCTTCTGTTCAAACCGGGTGTGCCTGCCCCCCCAACTGAAAGTTTTAGGAAGGGGAGCGCGAGGAGGGACCCCTTTTTTCGAAAAGGGTTTCCCCTTCGTCCTCTCTCTTGCGAAAAACTAGCCGGCCACTCCAGCCGCCACCAGCGACGGCAGGCCGTTGCGGTCCAGGCCCAAGGCCTCGGGCCGCAGCCCCAGGGCCAGCCCCAGCAGTTGCGGGTAGAGCAGGGCCGGGGGCGCGTCCTTCACGGGCTCGGGCAGCCGCGCCCGGTAGGTGTCGAACTGCAGCTGGCAGTAGGTGCAGGCCGTGCAGAGCAGCGCGGCGCCGCTGTCCCGGGCGTCCGTCAGCTTCTTGCGGGCCAGGCGGGCCGCCATGACGTCGTTCTTGCCCCAGAGCGGATTGCCGCAGTACTCGAGGCGCAGGGGCCAGTCCACGGGCTCGGCCCCGGTGACCTGCAGCAGCCGCTCGAAGATGGTGGGCGCCAGGGGATTGTCGAACTGCGTCACGTAGCCCGGTCGCAGGGCATGGCAGCCGTAGTGCGCGGCCACCGTCACTCCGGTCAGGGGGCGGGTGACGGCCTCGCGCAGCCGCGCCACACCCAGGTCCTGGTCCAGGGCCGTGAGCAGGTGCACCACCCGCAGCTCGTTCAGCGGGGGCAGGTGCAGGCCCTCGGCGGCCAGCCAGCCAGCCACCCGCTCCCGCAGGGCCTCGCTTTCGCGCAGCCAGTACACGGCGTGGCGCAGGTTGCCGAAACAGCACTTGCAGGGCGTGAGAATCCCGAGCCCTGCCGCGTGGGCCAGGGCGAAATTCCTGGCCGCGGCGAACATGGAGGCCTCGAAGCTGTTGTGGCGCGCCGGGTAGCCGCAGCAGTTGAATTCCAGGTCCCTGAGCCCCAGGTCCAGGGCCTCGCACACCGCCCGGGTGGCCAAGCCATACTGGGGCAGGTGAAAGGGGATCTTGCAGCCGGGAAAATAGGCGTAGTTCACCGTGCCCCCCCTTGGGTGTCCGTGGACCGTGGCGCGGTCCGGTGCCCGGCGCGCAGGCGTTCAGCCGCGATGTTGCGCAGCTCGTAGAGCACGTCCGCCACCTTGATGCCTTGGGGGCAGTTCTCCTGACACTTGTAGCAGGTGACGCAGCTCCAGACCATGCGCGAACCCAGGGCCAGGTCCTTGAGCCCCATGCGCAGCATGTTCATGATCTGCTGCGGGGTCAGGTCCAGCTCCCGCACGGGGTCGTCGGCGGCCGCCACCACCGGGCAGACGCTGGTGCAGGTGGTGCACTGCACGCAGGCCCAAAAGGTCTCGCGCCGGTCGGTGAGGTTCACGGGGCGCTGGGGCAGGGCGCAAGGGGCGCCCTCGGGGCGTCCGCTCCGGAAAAATTCCGCCCACTCGGCCGCGCTGCGGCGCACCATGAGGCCATGCGGTTCGGCCTGCTCCCGGGCCACCAGCTCCCGCTTGGCGGCCAGCCAGAGGTCCTGCAGGTCGATGCGCGCGGGGCAGAGTTCGGTGCAGCGGCAGCACTCGGTGCAGATGAAGCTGCCCTCGGCAAAGGCGGCCAGACGCGTGGGGCTCAGGGTGGATCCGGCAAAGGCCGTCAGGCTGCGCAGTTTTTCCGAGGGCAGGATGTCGCTGTTGTCCAGGACCCGGTGGATGGGCAGGACCCGACAGAAGCGGCTGCACTCGCCGCAGTGGGTGCAGGCGTCCGCGCCCAGCCCCCGGTACAGGGCCAGGGCCCCGGCCTCGCGGGGAGGGGCGCTGCGCGGCTGCAGGCGCAACAGCAGGTTCAGCGGCGTGGTGACCACGTGCAGCAGCTTGCCGAAGGGCAGCCAGGCCAGGGCCGCGAAGCTCAACAGCACGTGCAGGTACCAGAGCAGTTGCGGGGCCCCCAGACGGTCCAGCCAGGGCGCCACGGGCGCCAGGGCCCGGGCCGTGGGAAAGGACACGAAGGCCGAGGCCGTGGGGGCGTGGCACGAGGCGCAGACCTGCTCGTTGAGCTCGGCCCCGGCGAGTACCAGCAAGGGGTCCGCGGGGGCGGGATCCCCGGGGAAGACCACCCCCTGCTCCTCGGCCCAGAAGGCCTCCAGGGCCGCGCGCTCCTCGTCGTCCGCCAGGGGGAAGTAATCGTCCAGCATGCGCTCGAAGTCCGAGGCGGAAGTGATCTTCACCGCTTCCAGGGCGAAGCCGCTTCCCACGATGGCCAGGATCAGCCCCAGGGCCAGCCAGTCGTCCTTGCCGGTGGTCAGGCGCAGGTTGGGCAGGCGCAGGCGGCGCCCAATGGCGATGCCGCAGCCCGCCAGGACCAGGACGCCGAAGAGGTTGCGCAGGAACTGGTAGGGGTCGAGGGTGGGCTCGTAGCCGGGCAGCAGCCGGGCGGTGAGCACCCCGTCCATGGCGTGCATGAGCACGAGCCCCATGAACCCGAGGAAGAGGCTCAGGTGCATCACCCAGCGCAAGGGGCTGCGCGGCGCCAAGTGCAACTGCAGCAGGACGTCGCGCCCCAGCACGAGCACCCTGTGGGGCAGTCGGGAGCTGAAGAGCCCCCGGAGCAGGGCCAGGCCCGCGGCGGCCAGCCGGGTGCCGACAGCGGGGGCCGGGTGTTCAACGGTGAAGCGCAGGCGCGACCAGGCCTTGTGGAGCAGACCGGCGGCGCAGACCAGCAGGGCCAGGAGCAGTGCGGTGTCGAAAAAGTCCATGGCTCAGCCTCCCAGCGCCGCCACGGCGGCCTCCACGGTGGCCCGGGCCGTGGCAATGGCCAGGCCGGCGCCGCATTTTTGCCGCATCCAGTCCTGGTGCGCCAGGATGGAGCCCGCGGCGAAGACATTGGCAAAGGCCGGACGTCCCGCAGCCGTCAAGGGGCGGAAGAGGTGGTCCACCTCGAGCCCCGCGCTGTTCACGGGGTGCCCCTCGTGGTGGAAGAACTGCTCCCGGTGCCAGAGGGCCCGCCCCTGGGGTTGGTGTACGTAGAGCCCCAGCACCGGCTCGCGGATGCCCTGGCGGTCGGCCTGCAGGCCCTTGCCGAAAAAGCGCCCCCCCGCGTGAATGGCGGTGCGGGCCGTGAGTTCGAACTCGGCTTCCCCGGACTGGGGCTGTCCGGCGGCGCCGTGCCCGCCGATGCGAAAGCGCAGGGTGCCGTCGGGCAGGGCCTGCCCCTCCAGGGCCAGCTTCTGGGAGAACACCGTGACCCCGCGCCCCGGGAGATGCTGCTCGAAGGCCGCGCGCAGGCGCAGTCCGGCCAGGGAAGGGGGCAGGGTGGGAATCTCGAAGAGTTTGACCCCCAACCGCTCCTCCAGCTGGGTTTGGATCCCCCCGGCGCCGTAAAGACCCAGGGCCGAGGGCAGCCCCAGATAGGCCTCGCCCTGGAGCTGTGCGGCCAGGCTCTCGGCCAGGGCGTCGCGCACGCCCGGTTCGGCCAGGGACATGGCCAGGTGTTCGGCGTAGAGCTCGCCGTGAAAGCCCGGAAAGGGCAGGACCACGCCGCGCAGGCCGGGCCAGTGGGGCCGCTGCACCTCCACGATCTGGCGCGCGCTGAAGCCCTTGAGCCCCTTGAACCCCACCACCAGGCAGGGGGCCTGGGTCTCCAGGGCGAGCACGCCCTGCCACATGCTGGCGGGTACGCGGAAGGTGGGTTTGACGGTCCCGGCCGGGGTGAGCATGCGCACGTTGCGCTCGGCGTGGCCGTGGTAGGGCAGGCCCATGGCCGCGAGCCCGGCGCAGAATTCGTCCAGGGCCTGGCGGATGCGCTCCGCGCCGACCTTGGCGTAGGGGTGCTCAAGGGCCTCGGTGGTGAGCCGGTCCAGGGCCGCCCAGGGGTCGTCCCAGACGCGCCGCTCGGCCAGGGGATGCACGGCCAAGAGGTCCAGGGGGCCGGAGCTGAAGTCGATGCCGCCCACGGAGCCGCACATGGCGACCCTGAGGCCCCGGTTGGCCGCGAACAGGGCCGAGGCCATGCCGGCCATGCCGGTGCCGAGGATGAAGAGGTCGTAGGCGGGGCCTGGCGTGCTCATGGGCTTCAGCTCCAGTCCGGTCCCGGCACCAGCTCCAGGTCCAGGATGTTGCAGTGAATGGCCTCCTGCAGTTCCGCCTGCATCAGGGGCGGCCCCCACAGGACCGGCGTCTTGCCGCGCCAGCGGCGTTCGATGAAATGTTTGAGCTCGTGGAGCCCCTGCACGCCCTGGAGCACGCCCGTGTCGTAGAGGTGTCCGGTGATGCGCGGTCCGCAGAAGCCGCCCTGGCAGGGCCCCTTGCCCACCCGGCTGCGCTGGCTCACGGCCTTGAGCACGGAGCGCCCCCGCATGTCGCCGAGGTTCTGCACGATCTCGTCCACCACTCCGGCCGAGACCATTTCGCATTCGCAGAGCACGGCGTCGTCGGCGTGGCGCTTCTCCACCCAGGCCCGGGCGGCGCGGCCGGGTTCGGTCCAGCGCCCTCCGGCGGAACTGGGCAGGGGCTCGGTGCGGGTCCGGCAGGGGGTCGTGACCCCCAGCTTGGCGCAGACCATGTCCGCGGCCTTTTCGGCCATGAGGCGGTAGGTGGTCAGCTTGCCCCCGGTGATGGTCAGGAAATTCTCCACACCCTGTTCGGCGTGGTCCAGGAGGGCGAAGCCCCGGCTGACCTCGCGGTCGTCCGCGCCCTCGGCGGGTGGGCTCAGGCGCACCAGGGGGCGCACCCCGGCATAGGCGCGGATGTAGCGCGTCCTGGCCAGGATAGGCGCCATCCTGGCGCCCTCCTCGATCATGCGGTCCACCTCGGCCACGGTGGGGCGGGCCAAGTCCGGGTGCGCGATGCGCTCGGAGGTGGTGCCCAGGATGGAGACCGTGCCGCCGGGCACCAGGATGTCGGAATCCGAGGCCTTGCGCAGCCGGTTGAGCACGCGGTGGGCGATGCGGTCCTGGGTCACGATGAGGCTGCCCATGGAGAAGAGGACCTCCAGGGAGACCCCGGCCAGGCCGGCCACGATCCCGGCCCAGGCCCCGGAGGCGTTGACCACCAGCTCCGCGAGCACCTCGATGGTCTGGCCGGTGTTCTCGTCCAGCACCTGGGCGGCCACGACGCGGCCGTTGCTCCGGCGCAGGGCGATCACCCGGGCGTTGCGCAGCAGGCGGCTGCCCAGGGCGCAGGCCTGGGCCATGTTGTCCAGGCAGAGCATGAAGGGGTCCACGGCGGCGTCGGGCACGGCGTAGGCGGCAAAGCAGTCCGGGGCCACGGCGGGTTCGAGTTCGCGCGCCTCCCGGGGGGAGAGGGAACGGCAGGGCACGCCGCTCTTGGCGCACAGGGCCGGAAAATCGGCCACATAGCGCTCGTCGTCCCCTTGCACGGCCACGAACAAACCGCCGGTGTCCTCGATCAGGTGGGGGGCCACCCGCTTGAGGATGGCGCCTTCTTCGCGGCACTCCACGGCGGCGTGGGGGTCGGAGCAGACGTAGCGTGCGCCGCTGTGCAGCAGGCCGTGGTTGCCCCCGGACGCGCCCACGGCGAGGTCGCGCTTTTCCAGGAGCAGGCAGTGCACGCCGCGCAGGGCCAGGTCCCTGGCCAGCCCGGTGCCGGTGGCGCCGCCGCCGATGATCAGGACTTGCGTTTCCAGCTTCATGAAGCGCCCCCAGCTGGGTGCCGCGCTGCCGCAGGCAGTGTGGTGACCCGGTAGCGGTTCCGCGTTGGAGCGGAGTGCGGCTTTTCGTCTGTGCCGTCAGCGAACAGGATCGGGTACGGTTCGCACAGATTTTAATTTCACTTGTGAAAAAGTTGTCGCGGTGCTAGTTTTCGCGGCAACCGCACGCCGCGACTGGCTTGGTTCGAGCCTGGTTTCCGGAAACAAGCCCCCCTTGGCGACGGCGGCCCGGACGGTTGCAATGCGGTGCGGGCCAAGAGAGGCAGGGTGTCGTATCAAGGAACGGGGAGCACCGGAGAGGCGATGGTGATGCACCATGCCGTGCCGCTGCAGGCTTCTGGTTGTTGCAGCCAGGAAACAGCCCGGCAAGGGGCGTAGCCGCGTTACAACACCCGGCACGGAAGATACCGGATTGTCATGGCTTCGTCACGTTATTTTTTCAGATAAGAAAGAAATTTCCGCAAAATCGCTTTCGATAGCGAAAAAAAATCAAGGGTTCCGCCATGACTGACGACTCCATTTCCTGCCCCTACGAACCCAGGCCTCTCAAGGACGTGGTCCAGGCGGACGGCAAACAGGCCAAGGACGTCGCCCAGGCGGACGGCAAACACGCCTCGGTGCGCCTGCGCCAGGGGAAGATGCTGGAGGAGATCCGGGAGGCGGGCTTCGTCTCCATCCAGGAGCTGGCGGAGCGTTTCAAGGTCACGCCCCAGACCGTGCGCCGCGACATCAACCAGCTGGCCGACGAGGGGCTGGTGCAGCGGCACCACGGGGGCGCCGGGGTGTCCTTCAGCACCGAGAACGTGGACTACGTGAACCGCAAGGTGCTCTATCAGGCGGAAAAACGGCGCATCGCCCAGGTGGTGGCGCGCAACATCGAGCCGCGCTCCTCGCTGTTCATCAACATCGGCACCACCACGGAGGAGGTGGCCCGGGCCCTGGTCAACCACGACCGGCTGCGGGTCATCACCAACAACCTCAATGTGGCGGCCATTCTCAGCGGCAACGAAAATCTCCAGATCCTGGTGGCCGGGGGCATGGTCCGGCACCGCGACTGCGGCATCGTGGGCGAGGCCGCCAGCGACTTCATCCGCCAGTTCAAGGTGGATTACGGCATCATCGGCATCAGCGGCATCGACATGGACGGCACCCTGCTGGACTTCGACTACCACGAGGTGCGCACGGCCCGGGCCATCATCGAGAACTCCCGCAAGGTCTTCCTGGTCACCGACCACACCAAGTTCGGCCGCAACGCCATGGTGCGGCTGGGCAACATCAGCGAGATCACGGCCCTGTTCACGGACCGCGTGCCCCCGACTCCCTTGCTGGAGGTTATGACCCGGGCCGAGGTGGCCTTGTACGTGGCTGACGAGACTTGATTCTATCCGGCGGGGCCAAGTCTCTCCCGTGATTCTTTCATTTTTTTCTTTTCGTTTTGATCCGATTTTCGCTTGAGAAAACTTTTCGCCAGTGCTATCAAAAATGAAACAGAAACGTCACACGCCGGTCCGATTCGCCTTCCTGGCAGGGGAGGGGAGCGGGAGAGCGGGAGAATGGGCATGGAGCTGAAGCTCAAGGCAGTGGACAAGATTGTCGCTAGCGAAGTGCATCTCAAGGACATCGACCTCGAGCTCAGGTCCGGTTCGCGCTATGTGGTCCTCGGGCGGACCCTGGCGCGCAAGACCTCCCTGCTGCGCATCCTGGCGGGCCTGGACCGCCCCAGCAAGGGGCGCATCCTGGTGGACGG
>CAZNSV010000067.1:0-11153 GCA_964575775.1 uncultured Desulfovibrionaceae bacterium | reverse complement strand
GTCACGCAGCGCGACCTGCTGCGCAACGCCCTGCGCATGCGCCCCGACCGCATCGTGGTGGGCGAGTGCCGCGGCGCCGAGGCCCTGGACATGCTCCAGGCCATGAACACGGGGCACGACGGCTCCCTGACCACGGTGCACGCCAACTCCGCCCGGGAGGCCGTGGCCCGGCTGGAGACCCTGGTGATGTTCGCGGGCTTCGAGCTCTCGCCCCGGGCCATCAAGGAGCAGATCACCGGCGCCATCGACTGCATCGTGCAGATCAAGCGGCTCAAGGACGGCTCGCGGCGCATCGTGCAGGTGGCGGAGATCACCGGCATGGAGGGCGACGTGGTGACCATGGGCGACATCTTCGAGTTCAAGGAGTCCGGCCTGAGCCCCGAGGGCAGGGTCCAGGGCGCCTTCGTGTCCACGGGCTACATCCCGCGCTGCCTCAAGACCTTCGAGGAGCGCGGCATCAGCATCCCCAGAGAAATCTTCTGGACCAGCACCTGAGGCCCGCCATGCACTATCTCCTGCTCGCCTTTCTCCTGCTGCCCCTCTGGGGATTGGCCTACGCCCTGCTCGCCCGGTTCCGGCACGAATCCGACGGCGAGGCCAAGGGCCGCGTGGAGCGCTACCTGGACTGGATCCACGACAACCTCAATGAAATGTTCTACCAGGTGCCCCGCCGCCGGGTGGGCACGGCCCTGCTCGTGGTCTTGCTGCTGGCCGGCGTGGGTGGGTTCCTGCTCCCGGCCGGGCTGCCCAGCGTCAACCGCATGGCCCTGGAAAACGCCATGGACCTGAACCGGCGCGGCGAGCACGAGGCCGCCCACCAGCAGCTGCAGGACGCCCTGCGCGAGCCCTCCCCCCTGGCCTACAACGAACTGGGCGTGTCCCTGCTGGGCCTGGGGGACTACGAAGCCGCCGCCGACGCCTTCCGCAACGCCCTGGCCCTGGAGCCCACCTACGGCAAGGCCCACGCCAACCTGGCCATGGCCTACCGCTTTCTGGACAACCAGGAGCGCATGCAGTTCCAGCTGACCAGGGCCCGGGAAATGGCCAAATACCCCCTGAACGCGGATGCGATCTGGGGACGGCAGCGCGACGTCACCCAAGGGCTGGTCCTGCGCCTCTGCTCGGCCCTGCTCTTCGTCTTCCTGGCCTGGAAACTGCCGCGCCTGGTGGTGGCCACGCTGCGCAACCGGCGCATGGCCCGCTACGACGCTCAGCTGCCGGACGCCCTGATCATGGCCGCCAACGGCCTGCGGGCCGGGTTCAGCCTGGTGCAGGCCCTGGAGATGGTGTCCCGCGAGACCACACCGCCCCTCAGCCAGGAGTTCCAGCTGGTGCTCAAGGAGCATCAACTGGGCGCGGAGCTGAACGAGGCCCTGGAACACCTGGCCCGGCGCATCCCCAGCATGGACACGCGCATCTTCGTGAACTCCATGATCATCCTCAGGGAAGTTGGGGGCAATCTCACCGAAATCTTCGACACCCTGGCCGAGACCATCAAGGAGCGCAAACGGGTGCAGCAGAAGATCAAGACCATGACCGCCGAAGGCACCACCCAGGCCTACATCCTGGCCCTGTTGCCCGTGGTGCTCGGCTTCATCATGTACAAGCTCAACCCCGAGGTCACCGGCCTGCTCTTCACCACCAGCCTGGGCTGGCTGCTCATCCTGCTCATGGCGCTCATGGAAGGCCTGGGGTTGGCCTGGATGCTCAAAACGGTCAAGGTGCGCATCTGACCAGACCGCAACAAATTCGGGAACAAAGGAGACCATCATGCATTGCAGCCACATCCGCGCCCTGGTCCTGTCGGTCTTGCTCCTCCTGCCGCTGCTGGGGGGCTGCGCCGAAAAGGCGCCGAAACTCAAACCGCTGCCCGGCGACATCACCACCGTCACCCACGAGACCTACGCGGCCGAGGTGCTGAACCACGACGGGCCCGCCCTGGTGCTCTTTCACGACGACAACCCGCCCAGCGCGGACATGCTGCGCCGCTTCAGCGCCCTGGCCCAGCGCTTCGGCCACCCCGTGAAGTTCTGCCGCTTCAAATGGCAGCAGGGCGACGACCCCGCGCGCTACGGCCTGGAGGCCCTGCCCACCACCGTGCTCTTCCGCAGGGGCTACGAGATCGACCGCATCAAGGGCGTGCCCCCCCAGACCCGCGAGTACATGCAGTGGGACGAGGACGTGGAGCTGTGGATCCTGCGCAACGCCCTGGAGCTGCAGACCGACGAGTACAGCGCCACCTACGAATGCAGGTTCCAGAACGGCTACGACCTGCAGTTCAGCAATTATTGAGGCCCCAACGGGGGCGCGGACCATGAACGAACACCTGGAGCACTTCAACAGCCGCCTGGCCCAGGCCTTTGCCCTGCGCGGGCTCGCGCCTGAGCTGCTCACCCCTTCTGGGGGCGGGCTGCTCTCCGACGAGCTGCTCCAGGCCCGGCACGTCACCCCCGAGCTGGCCAACCAGGTGCTCTCCGAGGTCAGCGGCTGCGACGCCGTGGACCCCACCATGGTCTCCTTTGCCCCCGAATTCCTGGCCCATGCCACCACCCTGCTGCCCATGGAGCTGGTGTTCCGGGAAAAGGTCTTTCCCCTGCGGCACGAGGGCAACTACGTGCACGTGGTCATGGCCCGCCCCCAGGATCCCGACTGCCTCCGCCTCCTGGAGCAGACCACGAGCTCGCGCGTCAAGCCCTACTGCTGTCACGGCAAGGGCATTGTGGAGGCCATCCGGCTGCACTACAAGGACGCCCGCCCCCCGGACGCCAGGGACGACGACGTGCCCGCGCTGCTGGCCATGGCCCTCAAGGCCGTGAGCGGTCTCAAGGCCGTGCAGGCCCCGCGTCAGGACCTGGTGAACAACGTGCACGTGATCCGGCTCCTGCGGGCGGTGCTCATCCAGCTGGTGCGACAGGGCACCAGCGACCTGCACTTCGAGGCCCGCGAGACGGGTTATGCGGTGCGCCTGCGCAAGGACGGCGTGATGCGCACGGCCTGGGTCTTTCCGGTCCTGATCCGCGAGGCCCTCACCCAGCGGCTCAAGCTCATGGCCGGGCTGGATCTGGACGAGCGCCTGCGCCCCCAGGACGGCAGCATCGACTACGCCCTGGTGCCGGGGCGCGACATGGACATCCGCGTGAGCAGCCTGCCCGCGGTGTACGGCGAGAAGCTGGTGCTGCGCATCCTGGACAAGGGCAAGCGCCGCATCACCCTGCAGGACCTGGGGCTGGAGAGCGAGGACGCCGCGCTGCTGGAACAGGCGGTCAAGCGCCCCAACGGGCTGGTGCTGGTCACGGGCCCCACGGGCAGCGGCAAGTCCACCACCCTTTATGCCGTGCTGCAGGAGCTCAACACCGACGAGGTGAACATCGTCACGGCCGAAGACCCGGTGGAGTACCGGCTGGACGGCATCACCCAGGTCAACTGCGGCGGGGAGCTGGGCTTCGCTGCGGTGATCCGCTCCTTCCTGCGCCAGGACCCGGACATCGTGATGGTGGGGGAGATCCGCGACACCGAGACCGCGGACTTCGCGGCCAAGGCGGCCATGACCGGCCACCTGGTCCTCTCCACCCTGCACACCAACGACGCGCCCAGCGCCGTGACCCGGCTGGTGAACATGGGGCTGCCGCCGTACCTGGTGGCCTCGTCCCAGCTCACGGTGGTGGCCCAGCGGTTGCTGCGCCGCCTCTGCCCCCAGTGCAAGGTGCCGGCCGTTCCGGACGCCCGGACCCTGGCCCGCATCCCGGAGCTGCAGGGGCAGGAGCAGACGATCCACGCGGCCCGGGGCTGCGAGGCCTGCGGGGGGAGCGGTTATGCCGGGCGGGTGGGCGTGTACGAGATTTTGCCCGTGAGCGAGGCCATGGAGAAGTTGATCCTGGACAACGCCCCCGCCGGGGAGCTGCGGCGCATGGCCCGCGTCGCAGGCCGTCGCAGCCTGCGTCAGGCCGCGGTGGCCAAGCTCCTGCAGGGGGTCACCAGCTGCGAGGAAGTGTTGCGCGCCACCCTCGACGCCTGAGGTCCCGCGCGCCGTGCCAGGGCCGCCGCACCCCTGACGGCCCTGGGCCGGGAGGATGACCATGGAAACCATGCTCTATAAATCGTTGGGCCTGCTGTGCACCTTCAGCGGCGTGTTCCTCTTCGTCTATGCCCTGGTGCCCCCGAGCCGCCCCAAGGATTCCGTGAGCCGCTTCGAGCCCGAGACCCAGCCCGGGGAGGGCTCGCGTTTCGTCATGCTCTTCCGCCCCTTGTTCTTGCCCTTGCGACCGCTGGCGGCCCGTCTGCCGCTGGGCCGCTGGGGGGAGCGCGTGCGCCGCATGCTGGTCTCCGCCGGGCTGGACCGGGAGCTCAACGTCACGGATTTCACCGCCTTCCAGCTGGCCTGCGGGCTGCTCTTCGCGGCCATGGCGCTCCTGCTCTGGCGGGACTGGAGCCTGGCCGTGTTCCTGGGGTTGCTGGGGCTGGGCTACTCGGCTCTGTGGCTCTACGAGAAGATGCGCGCGCGGCAGCAGGAAATCGCCCTGTCCATGCCCAACGTGGTGGACATGCTCTCCCTGTCCGTGGAGGCGGGGCTGGACTTCCTGGCCGCCATCAAGCGCATCGCCGAGGTCAACCGCGAGAGCCGCGACCCCTTTCTGGAAGAGCTGGGGCTGATGTACCGCAACATCAAGCTGGGCATGTCCACGGAGGAGGCCCTGCAGACCATGGCCGAGCGGGTGGACATCCAGGAGATGCACTCCTTTGTCGCCATCCTGGTGCAGGCCCAGAAGATGGGCTCCAGCATCGCGGACGTGCTGCGCTCCCAGGCCGTGCGCATGCGCCAGCAGCGCTTCATGAAGGCCGAGCGCATGGGCGCCGTGGCCTCGCAGAAGCTGCTCATCCCCATGATGCTCTGCATCTTTCCCATTCTGTTCGTGATCATCTTCGCCCCTTATGTTCTCAAATTCATCTACGACCGCTGAGGCCCCCATGCTGGAGTTGACCATCCTCAAGAACGGCGCCGTACTGGAGACGCGCAGCTTGCCCCCGGGCGAATACGGTGTGGGGCGGGACGAAGGCAACGCCATCGTGCTCAGGGACCCCGCCGTGTCCGGCCGCCACGCCCTGCTCACGGTGCAGGATCAGGGCTGCCGCGTCCGGGACCTGGACAGCACCAACGGCACCTTCTGCGAGGGGCAGCGCATCACCACCCGGGACTGCAGCGGCCCCTGCGAGCTGCAGCTCGGCGCCCATCTCCTGCGCCTGGCCCCGGCCGCTTCGGAGACCGCCAAACCAAGCGCCTCCGGCAAGGGGGGCCTGCGCGCCCTGCCCCCCGCCCTGGTGGTCTACAGCGTCCTGGCCACGGTGGTGCTGATCATGGGGCTCTTCTTCTATCTGCCCCTGCAAGGCGCCATCAGGAACTACCAGCAGCGCGAGGCCCTGGAACGGGGCATCATCCTCCTGCGCTATCTGGCCGAGATCAACAGCTACCCCCTGGCGCGCCAGGACCTGGATCAGGTGCGCGTCCTGCCCGTGAGCAAGGAGGACGGGGTGGTCTACGCCTACGTCCTGGACACATACGGCAAGGTCCTGGCCCCTGCCCAGGAGCTGGGGCGTTTTCTCGAACTCCCGGGCCTGGACCAGGCCCTGCAACGCCCGGAGCTGCAGATCTGGGTCGGCCCAGACGGGGAGCGGGTGCTCTACCTGCCCATCCTGCAGTCGCGCACCCGGATCGGCAGCGCGCTGCTGGGCTACAACCTCGGCCATGCCGTGGCCGCCCTGGAGAGCGTCGGGAGCGGCCGCGCCATGGTGCTGTTCGTGATCATGCTGGTCCTGGCCCTGGGCGGCGGTTGGTACATCCTGCGGGTTTTCCTGCGCCCCTTGCGACAGCTGAGCGAGGAGGCGGGCATCTGCCTCAAGGAGCGCCGCGACCAATTGCAGTTCGCGGGGGGCTACCGGGAGCTCAAGGGGCTGGTGGAGCTCTTCAACCGCCTGCTCTACCTGGTGAACACGCGCGGCGCCCCCACGGAGCGCAAGGACGCGTCGGCCAAGCCGTTCACCGCGTCGGCAGCGCCCGAGGCAGCGCCCCCGGCGCGGGATGTGCCCCCCAGTGTGGAGCCGCAGGTCGCAGCACCTGCCCCCGAGGTGGGGGCGGACCAGGCTCTGGACCCGGAGCTCCCGGCCTGCACCCTGCACCTGCAGCGCTTTGTGCTGCTCTCCTGCAACGAGGGCTTCCGGCGGCTCTTTCCCGGGCCCGAGGGGGGCGGCCACTGGCCTGCGGAAACGCACCTGCTGGTGCTGTTCCAGGACCCGGAGCTGCTCGGCGCCGTGAGCGGACTGGCCGAGAACCCCGCGCCCCAGGCCAGCGTGCAGGTGGCGGGGGAGCGGAATCTCACCGTGGAAAAGCACCCCCTCCCGGGCGGCACGGAGCAGGCGGGACAAGATCAGGCAGCCCTCTTCGTCTTCAAGAGCTGAGGCCACCCCAGACAAGGAGCCCGGCGTGCAGCACAACGACACCACCCTGCCCGGCCCCGTGGTCCTGCGCATCGAGCTGGGACCCGAGAAGGGGCGCGTGATCACCCTGGACCGCTCAGGCACCTTCGAGCTGGGGCGCCACACCGACTGCGCCATCCGTCTGGATGCCGAGAACACCCAGGCCTCGCGCCGCCATGCCGCCTTGCATGTGGGAGCCACGGGCGAGTTGGAACTGGAAGACCTGCAGAGCAACAACGGTACCTTTGTCAACGACGCGCGCATCGAGCGCGCCACCCTTGGTGCCGGAGACCGCTTCAGCGTGGGCAACACCCTGTTCATCGTGGAGCGCACGCCCCTGCGCCGCAGCGAGGTCGCGGATCCGGACAAGACCATCTACCGCCATGCGCCGCTGCAACAGCGGAAAACGCGGTCGCCCCTGCGGCTGCTGACCCTGGGACTGGCCCTGCTGTTGGCCCTGGGCCTGCTCTGGGCCGCCCTGATGCGCGATGCCGGAAAGCGGCCCGACGGCCCCCCGCAGACGGACGGACAGGTCGCGCGAAGCGATCAGGACGCGGCCTTGCCCGAGCCGGTGGAGGCCTTTGCCCCTGAAAGCGCAGCGCCAGCGCCGGAAGCCCCGGCCCCAGTCCCGGCCCCTGTGACAACGCCCGAACCCGCGCCCACGGCGCCCGGCAACGGAGCACCGGCCGAGGAACTCTTTCAGAAGGGCATGTTCTTCTACAAGGCCGGCAACCTGCCTCGGGCCCTGGAGCTCTGGTCCCAGGCCTATGCCCGGGACCCCGGACACGCCCAGGCCCGGCACTGGCTCCTGCGCGGGGAGCAGGAACTGGACGCGGCCATGGACAGCCACTACCGCCAGGGGCTGCTGGCCAAGAAGTACATGCGCTACGACGAGGCCCGCTACGAATTCCAGCTCGTGACGCAGTGGTGCCGCAACCCGGAAGACCAGCGCTGCAAGGACGCCGCGCTGCAACTCAAGGAACTGCAAGGGGGGCGACCGTGAGTGCCAAGGATACCATCGAGACCACGGTCCAGGCACTGGATGCCGACACGCCCCTGAACGCCACCCTCGCCGGAGGCACCCTGCACGACACCACATTGGACGGCAGCCGCATGACAGCGGGGAACAGCCTGGAGGGCGTGCAAGGTACTGCCGCTGGGCTGCGTCACGATTTCCGGGACAAGGTCCTGGTGGGGCGCCACGAGGACTGCGACCTGCGCATCCCGGACCAGACCGTGTCGCGCAAGCACATGCTGGTGGAGCGCAAAGGCAAGGCCTACGTGGCCAAGGCCCTCAACGAACAGAACCCCATCCTGCACAACGGCCGCCCGACCCTGTCCGTGCCCCTCGCGGACGGCGACCTGCTGACCCTGGGCGACAGCGTGCTGCGCGTGCGGCTCTCCGCCCCGGCCAAGAAACAGCGCCGCTCCGCACAGGCCGGAACAGCCGCGCCCAACCGGGTGCGCATCGCCCTCTATCTCCTGCTGCTGGTCTGCGGGGTCGGTCTGCTCTTCCTGGCCCTGCGCTCGGGGCAGGAACCCCAGAGCCCCGAGCAGGCCGTGCTGCAAAAGGAAAAGGATAAGCAGGAGCAGATCCAGAGCGCGGCCCTCAAACGCGAAATCTCGGTCCTGCTGGCCAACGGCATCCGCTATTTCGAAAATGGCGACCTGCCCCAAGCCAAGGGGCGCTTCCAGGGCGTCCTGGAACTGGACCCCGACAACACCGAGGCCAAGGAGTTCCTGGACCGCATCGCAGCCCAGGAGCAGGAGCAACAGGCCCGGGAGGTCCAGGCCCGCCAGAGCGCCAGGGAGTTGCAGGAGCGGCTGAGCCCCCTGCTGACCAAGGCCAACACCGCCCTGGCCACCCGGAATTACGCCGAGGCCGAAGCCCTGCTGCTGGAAGCCCAGGCCCTGGCGCCGGAACACGCGGAAGTCCAAACCCTGCTGGAGCAGGCCCGGTCAGGGCTGGAAGAAACCCGGCGCCAGGCCGAGGCCGACGCCGCGCACCAACAACGCCGCCAGACCAAAGTGGAGCGCAGCCTGGCCAAGGCCCTGGAATCAGCCCAGGCAGGCCAGCTCTACCGCGCGCTCAAGGAGTTCGAATACGTGCTGACCCTGGAGCAGAGCGGTCCGACCGCGGACACGGCTCGCCAGCGGATTCCGGAGTTGCAGACGCGGCTCAAGGCCCTCACTGCCACGGATTTCGACGCCGGGACCAAGCTCCTGGAGGAGAAGAAGGTGGTCGAGGCCCTGGCGGCCTGGGAGCGGGTGCTGCAGGTCTATCCGGAGCACGAGGGTGCCCGGGGCGGCATCGACCGGCTCAAGCCCGCCCTGGCCACCAAGGGGCGCGAACTCTATCAGGAAGGCCTGGTCCTGGAAGACCTGGGCAAACTCCCCCAGGCCCGGGACAAGTGGACCGAGGCCGTGGAGACCCTGGCGGTGCTGCCCGGGGACGAATATCTGGACAAGGCCCGGCGCAAGCTGGCGCAGTACCCCGCGCCCCCCCCGGAAGAGGAGCAGAAACCCGCCCCGCGTCGTTCGGCCCCGAAACGCCGCCCCTGACCCCGAACTCCAGGAGTGCGCTCCCCCTGGCACCCCGCACACAGGACAGCGCCCTGCGTCAACGCGGCGCCGCCCTTACAGCGTTATTCGTCGGCCTCTTGCAGCAGGTCCTGCCCCTCGGTGTAGCGCGCTGTCCGCCAGGCCAGCAGAAAGGCCAGGATGGTGCAGCCGATGAGCAGGAACGTCGAGGAATAGATGACGTGCGTGCTGGAGATCTTCATGTCGAAAAAGGTGTAGAGCGAGATGATGGTCAAGGAGACGAACAAGACCACGGCGGTCTTCTGCCGCATGGCCACGTACTTGGCCCCGACGCTTTTTTGCAGCACCAGCGCGAAGAGCATGATGTTGAAGAGCGTGAGCACGAAGATGAAGTAGTCCAGACTGGTGAGCTCCCCCCAGGGGCTCTCCACCGCGCCTTCCTCGGTGTAGATCTTTTTCACCCCCTGGATGCGCGCGCCGATGTCGAAATCCGGCAGCCCGCCCTGGGTGAAGAGCTGGATCAGCACCCTGTCCCCGGGATTGAGCAGCGAAGGCGTCAGGGTCACTTTCTTGGCCGTGGCGCTGACCTCGGTATGGATGTCCGGCGGATCGAGCTCGTAGCGCAGCTGCACGATGGTCGGGTCGTTGTGGACCTGCACCATGATGGGCGTGTCGTAGTCGTCCTTGCGGATGGGGATGTTGCCGGTGTTCTTGATGACCAGGGTGCTGAGGTAGACCTTTTCCAGCGGCCGGTCGTCGGCCAGCAGCTGGAGGCCGGGGCTGGGGTGCTCGGCCATGGCCGCGATGGGGATCTTGTTGATGATCCTGAACTGCAGGCCCTTGCCCGGAAGGTTGTGGGACGCGAGCTTGTTGGCCATGGCGATGGCGATCACGGTCAAAGCCAGAATGACCAGCATGGGCCAGCGTTTTTCCAGGAACTCGTTCATCGCAGACCTCGCTTCTGGTTGAAAACCAAGGAACATGTCACCACCGGCTCAGGCCCCGCCCCCTCCCTGGAGGGGGCGCCGTGTCCCGTGCCTGACCGAGACGCTTCACCTGTTGATCCTGACCTTGCTCTGACAGGGAAAGGACGCCGAGCCCACGGCATTGCCCTGATTGTGCTTGGTGGTATCGTTCTGCCGCACGGCCGGGCTGCCCTGCAGTTTCACCTTGGTGCTGGCGGTGAGAAATTGCACCGGCCCCTTGATGGTGGAGGAGCGGACCCCGCCAGGGGCCCCGGGCTCGTCGCCAGTGGAAGGGGCGCACTTGGATTTCTTGTTCAGGGCCGGCAAGCCCACGATGCGGACCTTCATGGCCACCGGCGCCCCCTGGGCCGTGAAGCCGATGTTGGTGTAGGGCACCGGCACGGTCCCGTTGGGCGCCGGCGTCTTGCACACGTCCAGGTTGGACATGATCTGGGTGTTCTTGGTGGTGCAGGCGAACACGGCTCCTCCTCGCTCCTGAAAGGGTTCCTGGCTTCGTTGGCCTCGGCGTCCGTACGGTCTTCGCGCCCCGACCCAGCGCATTCTCGCCTTGCCACAAGGCTCCCCCCTGAAACAATTGTCAATAGTTCCAAAGAGATGGTCTACCCCAGGTTGATCTTCTCGGCATCCACGGTCACTTCCTCTTTGGCCAGGATGGCGGCCTTGTCGGCCTTCAGGGTGCAGCGGCCTTCCACCTCGGTGCGCAGGTGCCGCGCCTTGTGCAGCTCGAACCCCACACTGCGCAGGACCCGCCCCAAACGGGTGTTCAGGCTCGCCGCAATGAGTTGCACCCGCGCACCCACGCCTTGCAGGTGCTGGAACCCCACGCCGAGTTCCCTGGCCAGCAGGTCCAGGGTGGCGAAGCGCATCCGCCCCCGCGTGGCTTCCAGATCGAGCTCGGCAGAGACGAGCCGGGCCTGGCCTTGGGCCGCAAGCTCCAGTTCCTCGCCCTGCAGGGTGCAGCGCCCTTGCGGAGCCTGGATGGTCACATCCCCTGGAAAGTCGAGGCAGCTCGCCGCACTCTCGCTCCGCAGCACCTGGAGCAGGTAGTGCTCGCCCTGGGCGTGGTCCTGCAACACCAGGACCAGGTCCTGGGGCTGGGGCTGCAGCAGGCAGCCCGCGGCCCGCTGGGTGCCGAGGACCGCACCCGTGTCCTGCAGG
>CAZNSV010000066.1:0-11260 GCA_964575775.1 uncultured Desulfovibrionaceae bacterium | reverse complement strand
GCTGTCCGGGTCCACGGTGAAGTAGCCCAGGCGCTCGAACTGCAGGTGCGTGCCCGCGGGCAGTTCCGCCAGGCTCGGCTCCACCTTGCACCGGGGCAGTACCTGCAGCGAGTCGGGGTTGATCACGTCCAGGAAGGTCTGCCCCTCGGGGAGGTCCATGGGGTCCTCCACCGTGAAGAGGTGCTCGTAGAGCCGCACCTCGGCGTCCACGGCGTGCCGGGCCGAGACCCAGTGCAGGGTGCCCTTGACCTTGCGGCCGTCCTCGCTCCAGCCGCCGCGCGAAGCCGGATCGTAGGTGCAGCGCAGCTCCACGATCTCGCCAGCCTCGTTCTTCACCACCTCGCGGCAGGTCACGTAGTAGGCGTAGCGCAGGCGCACCTCCTGCCCCGGCGCCAGCCGGTGGAACTTCTTGGGCGGGTCCTCGCGGAAGTCGTCGCGCTCGATCCACAGCTCGCGGGAAAAGGGCACCAGCCGCTTGCCGCGCTCCTCGAATTCCGGATGGTTCAGGAACTCTAAATGCTCCACCTGCTCCTCGGGGTAGTTCTCGATGACCAGCTTCACGGGGTTGAGCACGGCCATGACTCTGGGGGCGCGCACGTTGAGGTCCTCGCGCACGCAGAACTCCAGCATGGCGTAGTCCACCATGTTCTCGGCCCTGGCCACGCCGATGCGCTCGCAGAAGTTGCGCAGGGCCTCGGGGGTGAAGCCCCGGCGCCGCACGCCGCTCAGGGTGGGCATGCGGGGGTCGTCCCAGCCGCGCACGTGCCCCTCCTGGACCAGCTGGATGAGGCGGCGCTTGCTCATGACGGTGTAGGTCAGGTTCAGCCGCGCAAACTCGATCTGCTGGGGGTGGTAGAGCTCGAGCTTGTCCAGCACCCAGTCGTAGAGCTCGCGGTTGTTCTCGAACTCCAGGGTGCAGATGGAGTGGGTGATGCGCTCCAGGGAGTCGGAAAGGCAGTGGGTGAAATCGTACATGGGGTAGATGCACCAGGTGTCGCCGGTGCGGTGGTGATGCGCGTGGCGGATGCGATAGAGCGTGGGGTCGCGCATGACCACGTTGGGGTGGGCCATGTCGATCTTGGCCCGCAGCACGTGGGTGCCGTCCGGGAACTCACCGGCGCGCATGCGGCGGAAGAGGTCCAGGTTCTCGTCCACACTGCGCTCCCGCCAGGGGGAGTTGGTGCCGGGGCGGGTCAGGGTGCCGCGCATCTCGCGGATTTCCTCGGCCGTGCAGCTGTCCACAAAGGCCAGCCCCTTCTCGATGAGCCGTTCGGCGAACTGGTAGAGCTGCTCGAAATAGTCCGAGGCGTAGTAGAGGCGGTCCGCCCAATCGAAGCCCAGCCAGCGCACGTCGGCCTGGATGGCGTCCACGTACTCCTGCTCTTCCTTGGTGGGATTGGTGTCGTCGAAGCGCAGGTTGCAGGTGCCCTGGTAGTCCTGGGCCAGCCCGAAATTCAGGCAGATGGACTTGGCGTGCCCCAGATGCAGGTAGCCGTTGGGTTCTGGGGGAAAGCGGGTGGCCACGCGCCCCTCCCAGCGGTTGCTCTGCAGGTCGTCTTCCACGCGTTGGCGGATGAAGTTGCCGGCCTTGGTGGTCTTGTCTTCGGCAGCGGAGGTGCCGGTCTCGGTGCCAGGGGCCGCGGGGTTCGCAATGGGGGTGTTCATGCCCGTCCGTCCAAGCAGTTCAAAGGTTTCCGTGATGGATGCAGACCGTGAGGCTGCATACGAGAAAAGGCGGCAGGGGTCAATCGAAGCGCGGCGCGGGCTCCGGGGGTCATTCGCCCCGATAGAAGGCGCGGAATCCGGCATCGGCCTGCTGCTGCACCAGGCTGCGGATCTCGTTGAAGACCTCGTAGTTGTCCAGCAGCAGCGAGGTGACGTGGCCGTCCAGGGCGTGCTCGGCGGCCATGCGCCGCAGCACCCCCTCGGCCTGTTGCCGGTCCATCCCATCCCGGTAGGGGCGCTTCTCCGTGATGGCCGTGAACACGTCGGCCACGGCCACGATGCGCGAGCCCAGACAGAGCTCGCTGTTGTGGCGGCCGAAGGGGTAGCCCTTGCCGTCCAGGCGCTCGTGGTGTTGCGCGGCCCAGAGCCGCACCTGCTCCAGGCCCGGCACCTCGCCGAGAATGTCGTGACTGTGCAGGGCATGGTGCTTGATGCGCTCGAATTCCGCGGGCAACAGGGGCGTGACCTTTTCCAGCAGTTCCTGGGGCACGGCCAGCTTGCCCAGGTCGTGCAGGTTCCCGGCCACGTGCAGCACCTGGATATCGTGATCGGTAAACCCCGCGAATTCGGCCAGTCGCGCGGCCGTGGCGGCCACGCCCCGGGAGTGGGTGGCCGTGAAGCGGGAGCGGAAGTCGATGATCTGGGAAAAGAGCCCGGAGAATTGCACCTGCCCCGCCAGGTCCAGGGCGTCGCCATTGTCTCCGCACAACCCGCCCCCACCGTTGTTCCCGTTCCCACAGACCTCCCGGGCCAGGGTCCTGACCTCGGTCAGGGGCGTTTCCAGCCGCTCCCCAAAGCCCGCAGTCCGGGAGCAGTCCAGGAAGGCTTCCACATAGTGCGGGTGGAACAGCTGCTCCTGGCTGGTGCGCAGGCGGTTCCAGACCCCGGGGAGCTGCGGAGTCACGGGCTGGTCGCGGCGCAGGAGCACGTCCACCCGGTCCGCCAGGCACAAGATGTTGCTGGCGGGGTCCATCCCCCCTGCGCTGTGCTGAATGCCCGACCAGGGCACGTGATGGTCGCGCACCAGCAGGGCGACCCGCTCCAGGCGGGGCTGCCCCCGCAAGAGTCGGTAGCCCAACACGGCGTGCTCCATGCCGTCGGTCTCGAACTGGAGGGCGTCGATACGGCTCTTGAGGGACAAGGCTCCGGCGTCGTGCAGCAGTCCGGCCAGGATCAGGTCGCGCTGCAAGGTGGGCTCCAGGCCCAGGGCGCGGCCCATGATGCCCGCCACCAGCCCCACCCGGGCATGGTGGTGGGTCACGGCGGAGCTGATACAGTCCATGGCCTTGGAAAGGCTGAGGACCATGTCGAGCAGGGAAACTGTCTGCATGGCATTCTCTACGTTGAAGGTCTGAGAACAGAATAAGGCCGGTCCTGGAAAATGCAAAACATTATTGGCTGGGGTAACGATACGGCCATCATCCCCGGGACACAATTATTCTGGACAGAGCCGGTCTGCTATGCATAGCAAGGCCGTGGCCGCGTGCGGCGCCGGACAGAAAGGCCTCTACTACGGGGGAGGGGTACTTTCAAGCATTTGCCGGGCATTGACACCAATACCCCCTTCGGGTATTTGCCAGGCAAGTCTCGGGAACCTTCCCGCGCTGTCGCCTGGCTGACGGCAGAGCGCCCCGAGCTCCCCGAGAACACTCCAGCCACGAGGAAACCCCATGACCAGTCACGAGGAAACCAGCGAACAGTTGAAGGCCAATGTCCTGGCCAGGATGAAGAAGATTTCCGGCCAGCTCAAGGGCGTCACGGGTATGATCGAAGCGGGCAAGGACTGCGAGGACATCCTGACCCAGGTCAAGGCCGTGCGAGCCGCGCTCAAATCCATGAACACCCTGATCGTGCGGCGCTATCTGCTGACCTGCAACCACGAAATGCAGAACAAGACCCCCCAGGAGCAGCAGCAGCAGCTGGAACAGATCGTCACGGTTTTGTCACGCTTCATGGACTGACCCCCTTGCCATAAGTACCTCTGCGGGGTATAGGCACTCAAAACGACGAAATTCAAGGGCTGCGGAATACTCTATTATTTGGGTATACATTCTGGATGGAAATAGCCTCCGGCAATCCAAGCCAGTAAAACCCAACAATTCCGCTCCCAAACGTCAAAAGGAGGCCTTATGGACCGCTTGCTGCAAGGGAGGTGCTCATGAACGCACGAGGGTTGGGATCCAGGGTCACTGTCCTGGCGTTGCCCGTGGCAATGCTGCTGGTGTTTACGGCACTCTTGGCCTGGGGGGCCAAGGAGGGTGCTGACGTCTCACCCGACTACGGTGTCGGCGAAGCACGAAAACTCGAATCCGCCGTGCCCAAGCGCTGGATCACGGCGGACCACAGCAAACACGAAATCCTCCAGCGCGAGTTCCATTCCGGCCCGGAGGTCACGGCGGCCTGTCTCAGCTGCCACAACGACGCGGCCGATCAGTTCCGCAAGACCATTCACTGGTCCTGGATCTGCCCCCAGGATCCCAACAAGGTCATGGGCAAGTACGGCCTGACCCTGAACAACTTCTGCATCGCCGTGCCCTCCAACGAACCACGCTGCACCTCCTGCCACGCCGGTTTCGGCTGGAAGGACAAGACCTTCATGCACACGGCCGGCAACGATCAGGTGGACTGCCTCGTTTGTCACGACCGCACCGGCACCTACAAAAAATTTCCCTCCGCCGCGGGCAACCCCGTGACCGAGCCCACCGAGTTCGAGGGCAAGCAGTACCTGCCCCCGGACTGGAACAAGGTGGCCCAGCAGGTGGGGCGCCCCGGCAGGGACAACTGCGGCAACTGCCATTTTTACGGGGGAGGCGGCGATGCCGTGAAGCACGGCGACCTGGACTCCTCTCTCTTCACGCCCGCCAAGGCCCTGGACGTGCACATGGCTGCGGACGGGGCCAATTTCGACTGCGTGCGCTGCCACACCACCGAGGCCCACGCCATTGCCGGGCGCTGTTACAAACATCCGGCCAGCGAGGACCCCACCCTGAGCCTCATCGACGACGACCAGATCAAACGCATCACCTGCGTGGCCTGCCACACCACCGCCCCGCACAAGCCCGGTCATAAGGCCAACGATCACACCGACAAGGTGGCCTGCCAGACCTGCCACATTCCCGAGTTCGCCCGGGGCGGCATCGCCACCAAGATGGTCTGGGACTGGTCCACGGCCGGGGACAAGACCCGCAAGAGCGAGGAGCAATACGGCCGCAAGACCTATGACCCGAAAAAGGGCGATTTCGTCTGGGAAGTGAACGTGCAGCCCGAGTACCGCTGGTTCAACGGGACCATGAACTTCATCCTGGTCACGGACACCATCGATCCTTCCGCCCCCGTACAGGTGAACTCCGTGGTGGGCAGCAGGGACGACCCCAACTCACGCATCTACCCCTTCAAGGTGCACCGCGGCAAGACGCCCTACGACAAGGGCAACAATACCATGGTCATCCCCCACCTCTTCCCCACCAGCAAGGACGACAGCACCGCCTACTGGAAGAACTTCGACTGGACCAAGGCCATCCAGCACGGCCAGGACTACGTGGGGTTGCCCTTCAGCGGCGAGGTGGGCTTTGTGGATACCGAATACTCCTACCCCACCACGCACATGGTGGCGCCCAAGGACAACGTGGTGGCCTGCGTCGAGTGTCACAGCAGCAATGGCCGTCTCGCCGGGCTGCACGGCTTCTACATGCCCGGGCGCGACTACTTCCCCTGGCTGGACACCTTCGGCTGGGTCCTGGTCCTCGGCTCCATGGTCGGTGTTCTGGGGCACGGATTCCTGAGAATGCTTTCCGGATCTAAAAAGGGGTAAGCCATGAACAACGGCACGCAATTGAAGAAGATATACCTCTACACCCGCTTCGAACGCTTCTGGCACTGGTTCCAGGCCCTGCTGATCATGCTGCTGCTGGTCACGGGCTTCGAGCTGCACGGCACCTACGGCCTGCTCGGCTAGCAGACGGCGCACAACGTCCACATCTACGCCGCCTTGACCTGGGTCGTGCTTTTCGCCTTCATCATCTTCTGGATGCTGACCACGGGCGAATGGAAACAGTACGTCCCCACCTTCAAGAAGGTCATCGACGTGGCCCTCTACTACGCCGTGGGCATTTTCAGGGGCGATCCGCACCCCGTGCCCAAGACCCAGCGCGAGAAACACAACCCGCTGCAGCGCCTGACCTATCTGGGCATCGTCACCACCCTGCTCCCCTTCCAGATGGGCACCGGCCTGCTCTATTACTACTACAACGACTGGCCCGCCTGGGGGCTCGGCTGGAGCCTCGGGTCCATGGGCTTCCTCCACACCCTGGGGGCCTTCCTCCTGCTGCAGTTCCTGGTGGTGCACGTCTACATGACCACAACCGGGCACACGCCCCTGGCCCATGTCGGCTCCATGCTCACCGGCTGGGAGGTCGTGGAGTCCGACGCCACCGTGCAGGACTGGGAAGTCAAGAAACCGGCCTGATCAGGACCCTACGCATGACCGAGGGGCGCTCCGAAGGACGGGGCGCCCCTTTTTCTGGACTGCCCTGGCCGAGTGCATGGCGCAACGCTAGCGCCTCTGCTGACGCCCCTCCCGAGGCCTACTGGAACGCCGCGACCCCGGCCAGCTCCCAGTGCCCGGGGGGCAGGTCCTCCAGGCTGGACACCGCGGACGTGGCGGTCCGGTACATCCGCAGCAGCGCGTTCCTGCCTGATGCTTCATGCCGCCCCACTAGGTCCAGGCCCCCGCTGGCGAAGAACTTGCCTGCCCCGTGAATGGTCCAGCCCTGTGGGATCTGCCGCGCCGGGTACACCGTCTGCCGCAGACTCACGCCGTCCAGCAACGCAATGGCCAGCTGCCCCTGCTCCGGGTGCAGGGCCAGGAGGTCGGGCTTGCCGTCCCGGTCGAAATCCGCCACGGCCTCGAGCCGCCAGGGCTGCGGCACCAGGGGCCCGTAAGCCGTGCCGATCCATCCCCCCTCGCCGTCCAGGTAGGTGACGCCGCTGACGCCCGTGGCGCTGTTGTGCCAGTAGATGTCCACCGCGTTGTCCGCGTTGAAGTCGGCGCAGCCAGCCGCGCTCCACTCCACCGGAATGGTGGCCGTTTCCCGGTACCCGGCGTGGGCCGTGCCCCGGAGATAGATGATGAAGTTCTTGCCCGAGAGGGTGTTGCGGAACAGGGCGTCGGTGTAGCCGTCCTCGTTGAAATCCGCGAAACAGACCGGCGTCAGCCCGGGCAGAGAGGGCCCGAAGGCCTCCGCGACCTTGGTGGTGCCGGACATGAGCCAGACCTTGTTGGCGCCGCTCACGGGGTTGTGCCACCAGAGATCCGCGGGGCGCAGGGCCTGGGCAAAGTAGCGGGCATTGGGCACGGACGCCACCACATGCACCGTGGAACCGCCCCTGACCACATACTCGGACACCCCCACATGAGGGGCGGCGGTGTCGCCCCAATCGTAGGTGTAACCCAGCTGCGACCAGGGATAGGGCTTGGTGGCGGTGTAGGTACCCAGCTGCTTGTTGAACCAGGTCTTGTGGGTCTCGGAGACCCCGGCGGGGAACTCGAGCTGGGCCAGCTGGTCGTCGATCTCCGGATCCTTGCTGGGGCGGAACAAATCCTGGGGGCGGACGTAAAGCTCCACCATCCGGGTCCGCCCATCGTCAGGCGGCATCCCCAGCAGCTGCTCGATGCGCAAGGGCAGATCCCCGGGGCGCAACCTGTGCCAGCCGTAGAAATCCTGCACTGCGGAAGCCGGGCTGACCCAGAGTTCGCGGTCGGCCGCCAGGGTGTACTCCTGCCCCACCAGATTGTCGTAGCCCAGCCAGCTGACCCAGGTCACCACCTTGACCCGGGAGCTCCCGGGCTCGCCCTCCCAGAACAGGGCAGGGTTGTCGGCGCCGATGGGTGACAAGGAAGCGATCTTCTCCGCCGTGGGGTGCTGGGCATCTTCCACGGCATCGAGGTAGGCCTGGGGGTATTCGGCCCGGGCCAGACCGGCAAGCGCCCCCAACCCCAGGAGCACCCACAGGGCGAGCAGCAGCGAAAGGAGACCACGACAGCGCCACTTGGCGGCGACCTGAAAACGCGGATGCGGGGCCATGTGCGGACCTCCCCGGGCTGTTCCCGGTGCTTGGGCCAGACTGTATGGGCAGAGCAAGCCGCCATGCGGCAACGGCCCTTGTCGCCGTCAGGGAAACCCTACACGAGCACGGCGCGACTGGAATAAGGGAGCGGACTTCCGCGCCGGACAAAGAGCGCGAAAAAGTGTTGCCAGCGCACCTCGCCCCTGATGCGGGGGCGTAACGCGGCATGATACGAGTCAGCCCGCCTCAGACGATGCTGCGGCGGGCTGACGAAAATACGGTTGCGGTGGGGACCGACCCTAGCGGCGAGGCGGACGGGCTTGCCGCGGCTGCGCCTCGTTGACCTTCAGGGTGCGCCCTCCAAATTGGGTGCCGTCGATGGCACGAATGGCCTCATCAGCTTCGGGCTTTTCCATCTCCACGAAGCCGAAGCCGCGGGAACGCCCGGTTTCACGGTCCATGATGATTTTGGCGGAAATGACTTCACCATACTGAGAGAAAAGTTTGCTCACTTCCTCTTCGGACGCATTCCAGGGCAGATTGCCCACGTAGATACTGGTAGCCATTGATCTAAATGCTCCTCACACTAAATGATCCCGGACCCGATCAGCGAACCTGCCCTGACCTTGTGCCCGTTTGACAGGGACACTCCCTCTCCGCACGCAGCCCCTTGCACAAATCTCGACGAGAAAACTGCAAGTCCAGCTTCTCATACGCTTTCTCTGTAGCCCACCGCACGATTCACGTCAAGGGATTCTCACATTTTCAACCCCTCTCCCCTGCGTTTTTTCTCGTATTTCTCTCCTTTGTGGAGCATGGTTCTCCACATTTTAACGGTTTTTTTGCAATCCAGACTCCGCCAGCATCTTCACAGAACCCTGCAAGGCGACTACTAAACAACCATGCCCGACCGGAGAGAAGGAACTCGCATGCCCAAGGACTGCCCCGAAACCCTGGCCGCCGCGGCCGCGGAACTCTGGCGCAAGGCCCGTTGCGTCCTCGTGCTCACCGGCGCCGGTATCTCCGTGCCCAGTGGCATCCCGGACTTTCGCAGTCCCGGGGGGCTCTGGGAGCGCCACCGCCCCGAAGAGGTGGCCACCCTCCAGGCCCTGCGCGCCAACCCGGCCAGGGTCTGGCACTTCCTCCTCGAAGCCGACAAGCTGCTCGGGGACGCCCAGCCCAACCCGGCCCACCTGGCCCTGGCCGAACTGGAGCAGGCCGGAAAGGTGCAGGGCATCGTCACCCAGAACATCGACGGACTGCACCAACGTGCGGGATCGCACAACGTCATCGAATTCCACGGCTCGGCCAGACGCTACTATTGCATGGGTTGCCACCGCGACTACGCCCCCGAATTGGTCCGCAACCTGGACGCGACAAACATCCCCTGGCGCTGCGACCATTGTAACCAGGTGATCCGACCCGACATTGTCTTTTTCAACGAGCGCATCCCGCAAGAAGCGCTTGACAAGGCCTTCGACCTGGCGCAAAGGGCCGATCTGGCCGTGATCGTGGGGACCTCCGGCGAGGTGGCCCCCGCCAATTCCCTACCCTCCAGGGTGAAATACCAGGGGGGACGGGTCCTGGAGATCAACCTCGGCCAGACCGCCTACGCAGCACTCGCCGACCTGCGACTGGAACTCTCGGCGGAGCGCATCCTGCCGCGAATCAGTGCGTTGCTCCGTGGCGACACATAGCTTTCACTTGACCTGCAGACCCGCTCCTTGTATGGCCCGGATGTAGACTTTTTCTAGACCACTTCCGACTGTCCACCACATTTCTTTTCTGTCACGGAGCATTTCCATGCCCGAATTGCAATTGATTGAGCTCTTGAGCCATGCGACCCTGGTGGTCAAACTGGTGCTGGCCCTGTTGGTCGGCATGTCCCTGGTCAGTTGGAGCATCATTTTCGGCAAGTTCTTTGCCCTGTCCAGCGCCAAGCGCAAGATCGCCAACAACCTGTTCGAGTTCCAGGAAGCCGAGGGGCTGCGCTCCGCCATCAAGATCCTGGGGCGCGACCTGCGTTCGCCGGCCTACCAGGTGGCGGTGGAGGGCGTGAACGAGCTCAACCGGCTCGAGGAGATGGGCGGCGTGAAGATGAGCATCACCATGGACAACCTGCGCCGCTCCTTGCGTCAGGGGGTCAGCGAGCAGATCCAGAAGCTCACGGGCTCCATCTCCTTTCTGGCCACCTGCGCCAACGCCGCCCCCTTCATTGGACTGTTCGGCACGGTCTGGGGCATCATGCATTCGTTCCACTCCATCGGGCAGATGAAGTCCGCAGCCCTGGCCGTGGTGGCCCCGGGCATCTCCGAGGCTCTGGTGGCCACGGCCATCGGTCTGGCGGTGGCCATCCCGGCCACGGTGGCCTACAACTATTTCATGGGCAAACTCGGCGCCATCGAGGCGGAGCTGGTGAATTTCGCCGGGGCCTTCCTGAACCGGGTGCAGCGGGAGCTGCCGCGCCTGGATGCGGAGCAGGCGCAGCCCCAGCCGCAACCCAAGCCCCGCCCCGCGACCCGTCTCTAGGCGGCCAAGCCCTGCCGACCAGGTGGTCGGGCGCGGCCTGGCGCGAAGTTCAGGCGTTCATGTTTCCTTCATGGTCACAACAGTGTGCTCTCCCGCGCGCCAAGCGGGGAGTCCGGAGCGGCAATGGCTGTAAAACTCAATAGCGGCGGTTTGCTGGCGGAAATCAACGTCACACCCTTCGTGGACGTGATGCTGGTGCTGCTGATCATCTTCATGGTCACGGCGCCCATGCTCGAGCAGGGGCTGGAGGTGGATCTGCCCTCCACCCGGACCGTGGAGTCCCTGCCTTCGGACAGCGACCACATGGTCCTGACCCTGCGCAAGGACGGCGCCATGTTCCTGGACGAGTACGCGGTGCCCCTGGACGAATTGGTGGGGCACGTGCAACGTCTGGTCACGGAAAAGAAGAAGTCCCTCTTCCTGCGCGCGGACAAGGACGTGCCCTACGGCATGGTGGTGCGCGTCATGGGAGAACTGAAGCAGGCCGGGGTGGACCGTCTGGGCGTTGTGGCGGAAAAGGACATGGAGCTGGATCTGCCCGCCGTGCAACCCGTACAGGGGCAGGGCGCCACACCCCTGCCGACGCTCCCGGAACCGGCACAACAGGGCGGCACCGCCGCTCCCAAGCAGTAGTTCCGGCCACGGCCGGAACGGCACGAACACCGCATGGTGCGTCCGAGCAGCTATCTTCTTTCCATCGCCCTGCACGCCTCGGTGGTGCTGCTGATGGTTTTCATGCCCACGAGCCGGGTGCACGTGGACCTGCGTGTGCCGGTGTACCATGTGGACCTGGTGACTCTGGCGGGCACGCCCGGCAAGCCTGGGGAACCGGGCGAGCCCGGCCCTGGTGGCCCGGCGGCGCAGAAGGCCGAGGCCAAGCCGACCCCGCCCCCTCCGCAACCAGAAGCTCCGGCGCAGCCGCAACCCGCGCCGCAACCCG
>CAZNSV010000065.1:0-11298 GCA_964575775.1 uncultured Desulfovibrionaceae bacterium | reverse complement strand
CCTGCTTGGCACAGTCCTGCTTGGCACAGGGCTTCTTGACAGTGAGCCGGCCCAGGCAGTATATGTCCTACTTCGCCCCTTGCCGGGGTGGTGAAATTGGTAGACGCGCTGGACTCAAAATCCAGTACTGGCAACAGTGTGCGGGTTCGACTCCCGCCCCCGGCACCAAATGATTTCGATAGGTTGGCGACTCCTCCCTTCCGCATCTCCTCTCGCGCTGTTCCGTCATTCCCAACACAGGCCCGCAAACGGTCTTGCGCAGTGCCCCCGGTCCGACGCCACGCGGCCGTGTCCCAGCGTTGCGGCGGCGGGCACGAGTCGTGTTTACACTTCCACCAGGGTGTACCGCATGCTGCCCAGGCCGATTTCCTGGCCGTATTCGAGCTGGCGGTTGCCGCGCGTGGCCGGGCGCAGAGTGGTGAACTTGTCCTTGCCCAGGCAGGCGTCCGGTTCGGTCAGGTGCAGCAGGCTGGGCGCGCAGGTGACCAGGTCCAGGCAGGCCGCGTCCAGGGCCACCGGGTCCGTGGCGGCCAGGATGCCGATGTCCGGCACCATGTTGGGCTCGCTCCATCCGGCGCAGTCGCACTGCTGGGTGACGTTGAGCACGAAGTTGAGGTAGCAGATGCGCTCCGTCTTGCCCTGCACCGCGCCAAAGGCGTATTCCGCCATGCGTTCGGCAAAGGAGCCGTATTCGTCCGGCGCGTCGATGAGCACGGCGCCCTGTCCGCAGACCGTCATGCAGGCGTAGCAGCCGATACAGCGCCCCTTGTCCAATTTGGCCTTGGGGCCGTCCAGGGTCTTTTCCAGGCGCAGGGCCTCTTCGGGGCAGGCCTTGACGCAAAACCCGCAGCCGATGCAGGCATCCACGCGCAGGCTCACATTGCGGCCGTGCTGGTCGATCTTGCCGTTGCGCGAGGCGCAGCCCATGGCCAGGTTCTTCACGGCGCCGCCAAAGCCGCCCATCTGGTGCGCCTTGAAGTGCGAGAGCACCACCATGGTGGACACGTCCCGGATGGCCCGGGCGATGTGCACCTGCCGGAAGTGCTTGAGATTGACCTCCACCAGGGCCTCGTCGCGGCCGTAGAGCCCGTCGGCGATGATCACGGGCGCGTCCACCACATAGGGCGTGAAGCCGTGCAGGTAGGCGGTTTCCAGATGGTCCACCGCGTTGTGTCGCAGGGCGTTGTAGAGGGTGGTGGTGTCCGTGAGAAAGGGCTTGCCTCCGGCCTGCTTGATCAGGTTCACCACCTGCCGGGCAAAGGTGGGGTGCAGGTAGGTGTCGTTGCCGCGCTCGCCGAAGTGGGCCTTGACGGCCACCAGCCCCTCGTCCGCGCTGCCGGGTGCGGGCTTGACGCGCTCGGCCAGCCCCACGGCCTTGCAGAGACGGGTGATCTTGGCGAGCCGGTTGTCGGCGGGGTTGCGCACGGCCAGCTTGGCGAAAAACACGGTGGCGCTCATGGGTACTCCTTTGTGGTTGGGCTGTCGCGGTGGTTTCCAGACGAGTTACCGCCGCGCATCAGGCACCGCGTCGGCAGGCAGGGTGTCCCCCTTCCGTGCGGGGCGCGGGTCCGCACTGCCGGGCAGTTGCATCAAGGAACGGTCAGGCTCAGAAATCTCGGCCAGCAGGACCGGGTAATCGGCCTCGTGGGCCTGGATGGTGGGGCGCTGGCGCAGCGCGGCGCATTCGCGCTCCCAAAGCGCTGCCAGGTCCTCTCCGGGCAGGGCCGGGAGCTTGGTCATGCGGAAGGCAAAGGGCACGGGCACGTTGTCGCCCAGGCCGCTGTCCGTCACCCCCTGCCCCTTGAGCCAGAACGGATCACGCCGGGCGATGAGATTGTGCCGCAGGGGGTCCATGAGCAGGAAGTGGCCGAGTTCCTTGCGGTTGTCGCAGAGGTAGGTGGCGTGCAGGTTGTTGTGCCAGCGGTAGAGCCTGGCCTGGAAAGGGTTGTCCAGGCCGAAGAGCACGAACAGCCCCCGCGCCTGCAGCAGGTGCCGTTCCACGGCCTGCACCCAGAACACGCAGTGGTTGATCACCTCGAAGAAGGGCAGAGCGTAGGCCACGCGGTACACGCCCCCCATGAGGGCGAAAAGTTCTTGCAGGTAATGCGGGGCATTGTAGGCCAGAAACTCTTCCGGGAAAGGGGGGCCAAAACCCAAGGCCACAGGGGTCGCAGCCGCTTGCAGCTCCCGGGCCTTAGCCAGTGCGGCCTGGATGTCCGTGTCCGGCGCGCCCAACAGTCCGGGCGCCAGCCCCAGGCAACGGGCGTAGGCGCCCAGACGATCCTCGGGAATGCCCAGGCGGAGGTCCGCGTCGATGGTGGTGGGGCTGCGCGGCAGACCCTGGGTTGCCCAGGGTTCCCAACGCAGCACGTGGTCGGGGTCGCGGACGTTCTTGCGCCAGGTCTTGCCCAGCAGCTTCAGGGCGCAACGCAACTGCGCCCCTGCCAAGGGATTGCGGGGCGCGGACGGCCTACCGGTTCTGCTGCTCCTGCCCATGACGCTGCTGCCTCGCTCTGCGGTTGTCTGTGAGGGCAATAGCAAAGCATATTACACCTGTACAGGGGGCGGTTCCTCCGGAACGCGAGTTTCCTGTGGTTTCTTGTGGTTTTCTGGGGCGAATAACCCAGATAAGCCCTATTGCTTTTGCAACCAAGTTTCAGGCAATGATCGCAAGAATCCCTGTTCGCAGCGGCCCCCTCTCGGGACGGCAAGCCCAGGGGGCTGCCAGCCCAGAGGGCCACAATCATGATCAGGACAAGGACATGAGCCATACCCTACGCCACATGGCTTTGCTCGGTCTCTGTCTGACCGTGCTGCTCGCCGCGCCCCAGGCTCTGGCCGGGGACCTGAACCCTCCGGCCGCGCCCACGGACCCGGGCAGCGCCCTGTACACCATCGAGGACATCTACAAGAGGCTGCAGGACGGCACGGCCGGCAGCAAGCGCGTTGGGGGCTTTGCCGAACCTGCCGCCGGGCCCACGGCCGGAACGGGCCGGACCCTGAACGAGGTCATGGGCGTGGCGCCTGTGGTGGATGACGCAGACGGAGCCGGGGCCGGTGATGTCCTTTCCGGCAAGACCTTTTGGGGGTTGAGCTCCGGGGCCTGGGGCACGCGGAACGGGTCCATGGCCAACGTTGGCAAACAGGACATCACCCCAGGCACATCCGCTCAGACCATCACCCAGGGCTATCACGACGGCACCGGCTCGGTGGCTGGGAACGCGAATCTCGTGAGCGGCAACATCCGTTCCGGCGTGACCATTTTCGGTGTTGCCGGTGATGCCAATGTAGTGAATACTACATCCGGGGATGCGGCGGCTAGCGACCTGCTTGCAGGCAAGAAAGCCTGGGTGGATGGAAACGAGGTAACGGGAAGTGCGACTGCCGGAGCAAACGTCAACGGCGCGGATGGCGCAAGAACCATTACCATTCCGGATGGCCTTTATTCGGCCGGCAAGACAGCCACAGCCAACGATGCAGACCTGGTTGCCGGAAACATCAAGAAAGGTGTGGGTATTTTCGGGGTAACCGGCACGCTGGACCCCGATGCGATCTCTTGCAGTGGCACACGCTGGTCCAACACTGCCCAGGATACCGCCGGCCGCTGGTGCGACAACGGCAATGGCACGGTGACCGATCTGTTCGGTCACAACGGCAAGGGCAAGGGCTTGGTGTGGCTCAAGAATGCCGGTTGGGGGAGCTATAGAACGTGGAATGACGCCCATACCCGAGCTGGCATTTTAAAGAGCGGTGATGCTGGATTAGCTGACAGCTCCGTTGCAGGCGATTGGCGGCTGCCGACTCTCGAAGAATTGAAGGCGCTCACCCAAGGAACGCATCAGATCCGTAGCGGCACTCCAGGACCGTTTAGCAATGTTCAGCCGTCGATCTATTGGTCGAGCTCTACCTATGCCTCCTATACGGACGCCGCCTGGATCGTGTTCCTGAACACAGGCCCCGTGTCCCAGCGCGAGAAGACGGAAACGTACTACGTGTGGCCTGTTCGGGGAAGACAATAGGAGCTTTGGGGGGTGGGCAATCGAAAAGCAGGGCTCCCGCAAGCCATTCTTTCATGCCTCGCCACAGAGGAGTGCGGCCCCTCTCGGGACGGCAAGCCCAGGGGGCTGCCAGCCCAGAGGGCTACAATCATGATCAGGAGAAGGACATGAGCCATACCCTGCGCCACATGGCTTTGCTCGGCCTCTGTCTGACCGTGCTGCTCGCCGCGCCCCAGGCTCTGGCTGGCAACCTCACCCCTCCGGCCGCGCCCACGGACCCGGGCAGCGCCCTGTACACCATCGAGGACCTCTACAAGCGGCTGGATGACGGCACGGCCGGCAGCAAGCGCGTTGGGGGCTTTGCCGAACCTGCCGCCGGGCCCACGGCCGGAACGGGCCGGACCCTGAACGAGGTGATGGCCAAGGCGCCTGCGGTGGATGACGCAGCCGGAGCCACCGCCGCAGAAGTGACCAAGGATAAAAAATTCTGGGGCCTGCGCAGCGGTGGCGGCTGGGGGGTGCAGACCGGCACGCTGGATACGGGTGCGATCCCTTGCAGCGGCACGCGCTGGTCCAACACTGCCGAAGACACAGCCGGCCGCTGGTGCGACAACGGCAATGGCACGGTGACCGATCTCTTCGGGCACAATGGCAAGGGCAAGGGCCTGGTGTGGCTCAAGAATGCCGGTTGGGGGGAGGGGAAAGCGTGGAGAGTCAATGAGGTTAACAATCATGATGACGCCCACACCCGAGCGGGCCTTTTAAAGAGCGGTGAAGCTGGATTAGCTGACAGCTCCGTTGCAGGCGATTGGCGGCTGCCGACTCTCGAAGAATTCAAGGCGCTCACCCAAGGAACGCATCCGATCCTGAGCGTCACACCAGGACCGTTTAGCGGGGTGCATTGGTTTAATTATTGGTCAAGCTCTACCTTTGCCACCAATACGTTAGGCGCTTGGTTCATGACCCTGGGCGACGGCAACGCGGGCATTGACAGCAAGGGGATTACGAACCGCGTGTGGCCTGTTCGGGGAGGACAATAGAGGCTTTGGCGCTTTGGAACATTGACCCTTTGGGGTGCAGGGGCGAAGCCCCTGCCGGAGTGGGTACATCGAGTATAACATGTCAACTTGTATTTGGCAGGATTACCTCACGCCAAGTTGGGTCGGCACTCCTCAGCGATGCCCATGGCGTTTACAAGGGCTGGCACTTGATACAGTCGGAATACGAGGCTGGGCCAGGAGGAGGCGCAAGACAATGGCAATGAACCGTTTCCTGCTACGATACGCGCGCACAGCCTCCGCGGAACGAGGCTCAGCCTTGGCCTTTCGAATTGGCAGCCCGCCGGGCTTCGGTCTGCTCCACCGCGTGCAGCAGATAGCCGGAGCGTGTCATGCCCAACCGCTTGGCCGCATCATCGATGGAGCGCAGGCAGGAACGCGGCAGGCTGATATTCACACGCACCGGTGTAGAATCGAGCATGCCCAGGTCCACCTGCACCATGGCCAGTACGCCGCCAGCCGCTTCGGGCAGGCTGAGCACCTGTTCCGGCCTGCTCGGGGCAGGGGCTTCTCGCGCATCGCCCAGCCAGGCCTCCACGGCCTCCTGCACCCTTTGCAGCGCCTGGTCCAGGTCCTCGCCCACGGTGAAACATCCGGGCAGGTCGGGGACCGTCACGCCGTAGCGTTGCCCATCATCGCTGTGCAAAATGATCGGGTAGCGTCTCTGCATCGTTCAGCCTCGTCAGCGCGGCGGCCACTCCCAGAGGGCCTGCCGGAAGATGTTGCGCAGGGTACCCGTGGGCACGTCCTTTTCGGGTTGCGGCAGGACCACTCGCCGCCCATCGGCATGCCCAAAGACGTGGTGGCTGCCCCTCACCCGCAGCAAAGTGAAACCGTCGCCTTGCAAACGGGCAATAATCTGCGCACTGTCCATTTTGTACCTAATACGCACGAGTCCCTGCCGTGTAAAGGTGATGTCCTCCTTTGCCCTGGCACGAGGCGGGGCGAGGACAACAGGAGTTGAGGATGTCGATGCAGTGGCGTCCCATCACGTATGTCATGTGTTTTTGGCTTGCAGTGTCCTGGTGCATGGCAGACTCGGCCCAGGCGGCGGTCTCCGTCAGAGAGGGCAAGGAATTCGCCTGGACCGAAAATGCCGGTTGGGTGAACTTCGCCCCCACCCATGGCGGGGCGTCCCTGCACCAGCATGGCGGCAGCAGCTTCCTCAGCGGCTTTGTCTGGGCCGAGAACGTCGGCTGGATCAAACTTGCCTTTGACACCAATGGCCCCTTTGCCAACACCGGCGCCAACAACTGGGGCGTGAACGTCAACGCGGCCGGAAAGTGCTCGGGCTTTGCCTGGAGCGAGACTGCCGGCTGGGTCGCCTTCGCCACCACCCAGTCCCAGGTCACCGTGGACCAAGCGACAGGAGAAATGGATGGTTACGCCTGGAGTGAGAACCTGGGCTACATCCATTTCCGCAATGCGGCACCCGCCTACGGTGTGGCGTTTGTCTGGCCGCCTTCGCCCAGCCCCAGCCCTGATCCGGACCCAGCACCCGATCCCACCCCCACCCCGGACCTGCCCAGCGTCAGCACCGACCCGGCCGCGAACCTCACGGGCACCAGCGTCACCGTGGGGGGCACCGTGACCAGCGACGGCAACAGCACCGTCACGGCCCGGGGCATCTGCGCCGGGAGCGGCAGCGACACCTCCCACTGCCGCACGGCCCAAGGGGGCGGGCTGGGCAGTTTCACCCTGCACTACGGCTCACTGCAGTCCGGCACCCGCTACTCCTACCGCGCCTGGGCCGAGAACAGCCAGGGCCGGGCCTACGGCAGCGTGCGCTCCTTCGTGGCCGGGGCTCCGCCTCCGGATGTGCAGACCGGGGGCGCTGCCGTGGTGGGCACCACCAGCGTCATCGTGACGGGCAACGTGAGCAGCGACAACGGCGCCGAAGTCACGGCCCGGGGCATCTGCGGCGGCCTGAGCAGCGACACCCCCTTCTGCCGCGCGGCAGACAGCGACGGCACGGGCGCCTTCAACGTCAGTTTCACCAACCTGCAGCCGGGCACCACCTATTACTACCGGGCCTACGCCACCAACGCCGCCGGCAGCAGTTGGGGCGAGCTGGCCACGGTCACCACCGCCGTGGAAAACTGGGTCTTGCTGCTGCAGCACACGGAATCCGGCACCTACGCCTATGCCTATTACGCCGGGGAGTTCACCGCGCGCTACGTCCTGCCCGAGCTGCCTGCCACCACCCAGTGGCTGGCGCGCTGCCTGGCCGACTTCGACGGGGACGGCAACCTGGACATCCTCTACAGCCACCGCGAGAACTGGGCCAGCGGCATCGCCCTCATGCAGGGGTGCTCCTGCCGGGGCTACGTGAACCTCGAACAGGGCTTCGGCGAGTACTTGCCCGAGGCCTGCCTCGACGTGGACGGCGACGGCTCCCTGGACCTGCTCCTGCGGCACCCCGTGAGCACCCAGGTCCTGGCCCTGCTGCTCTCCGGATCCACGGTCAAGGGCGTGGAGCCACTCTTCGTGATCGGGGATCCCGCCTGGAGCATCCGCGGGGGCGGGGACCTGGCCGGTGACGGCGTGCAGGGCCTCATGGCCCGCAATACCCAGACCGGGGCCAATGTCCTTGCCTCCTTGCAGGCCGGTGCGCTCCTGCCCGGTAGCGTGCGGCAGTACAGCACGGTGCCGGACCAGGCGTACACCATCGTGGGCGCGGTGGACGTGGACCGGGACGGCAACCTGGATGCCGTGTGGCACAACAAGGACGCGGGCGAGCTGTATGTGGAGTATCTGGCCGGGGGGGCCCGTCGGCGTGTGGCGCGACTGACGGACCTGCCCCTTGGTTGGGAGGTTCGGGGGGCGGCCCAACTCCCTGCGGCGAGCGCAGCCGCTGCGGTCCGGCCCTGAGGCTGGAACCGGCCCACTGCCTGGGCCAGGTGGTGGGTCAGGGTGCGGGGCGCGTCAGGCCAGCAGTTGCTGCAGCTCGCCCACGCCCAGCTCCAGGGGCTGGCGGAAGACCAGGCCCAGTTCGTTGCCCTGGCGCCACTGGACCAGGGCCATGATGCGCAGCGGCGTTGCCCGCAGGCAGGCCGGAGGGTTCACGGAGAGGAGCAGGGCTTCGTGGGTGGCAATGGCGACCGGGGCATCCTGCAGCCGGACCCGGGCGTCGTAGCGGCTCAGGTGGATGATGCGCGCGTTGCGGCGCTCGCTCCCGATGCTGAGCTCGCCGGTGTGCTCCAGGCCGTAGGCCCGGAAAATCTGTGTGGAGGGGCTGGGTTCGAACGCGGCGGACATGGCGTGCTCCCTGTGCTGCTGCGCCGTGCGAAAACCGCACCGCGCGTTTGTGGAGCACCATAGCTGACCCCACCGGGCGCGGGTGACACCCCGGCGTCGCCTGGCTGGACTTTGCGTGACAAACCCCCGCCAGGGAGCGGGCTTGCTGCAAGGCGAAAAGGCGCTACGCTAACCCGAAAGACACCAGCACCTTGCGGGCCCCGGGGGTGGCGGCGCGGGCAAAGGCCACCGGGCAGTCGGCAAAGGGAAAGACAGTCTCGATGAGGGGGCGCACGTCCACCAGCCCCCGCGTGAGTTGCTCCAGGGCCAGGGCCATGTTGCCGCAGCGTGAGCCCAGCAGCGTGATCTCGTTGACCACCACTGCGGCCAGGTTCAGCTCCGAAGTCCGGTGCGAGGTGGTCTTGAGCACCAGCGTCCCTTGGGGGCGCACCAGGGCCAGGGCCTGCTGCGCGGTCTCGGGCCGCCCTCCGGCCTCGGCCACCACGTCGAACTGCCCCAGCTCCGCCACCAGGGCTGCTGGCTCCTGACCGGGTTCCAGCCGGGCCGTGCGCAATCCCGCGGCCTCGGCAATGGCGAGCTTGTCGGCATGGCGCCCCACCAGGAGCAGGTCCGGGCACCAGGTGCGCAGGCCCAGGGCCATGAGCAGCCCCAGCTTACCGTCGCCCACCACGGCCAGGCGCGTGCGCGCCGTGAGGTGCAGCTGTTGCGCGGGTTGCAGGGCCGCGGCCAGCAGTTCTGTGAACACGGCGCTCTCGTCCGGCAGCGTGTCGGGCACGGGGAGCAGGTTCGCCACGGGCGCCACGGTGTACTCGGCCAGGGCGCCGTCCTGCCGCACGATGCCCAGCACGGTCCGGTGGGGGCAGTGGTGCTCCTGTCCGGCGGCGCAGACCGGGCAGCTGCGACAGGCGAAGTTGATGTCCGCCACCACGCGCCTGCCCACCAGGGCGGGGGCCTCGGGCGCCTCAACCACCTCGGCCACGAACTCGTGCCCGGGAATCCCCGAAAAGCCGTAGTAGCCGCGCAGGAGCTCCAGGTCGGTGTTGCAGATCCCGGCCAGTCGCACCTTGAGCAGGGCCCAGCCCGGCTGGATGCGCGGCAGGGAGCGTTCCACCAGGCTCAATTGACCGTCGGCGATGTATGCGGCCTGCATGGTTGCCTCCGTGGGTGTTTCGTGTGATGTCCGCAAAATTCAAAGATATGAATTTTGCAGAGGACCGCGAACTGAAAAGCGCGGTTTCCAGTTCGCTCACGCCGCCATCGGCGGCGGGGCGGTCTTACGACCGCCCATAGTGTCGCGCCAATCATTTGCAAATCATATATTCGAACTAAGCGGACGCGACACTAGCGCATTTTCGCCTTGAAACAAGGCTCCCTCCTGAAACAATTTTAATTGTTTCAGGAAAATGCATAAGAGCATCTAGCCATTTTCAATGGCAAGATGCTCTAAGGCCCCGGGGCCGGGATGTCAACGTACCGGGGCCAGGCTCGCGGTTCCGGCTCGCCGATCTTGCCGCGCATCAGCGGCTCATAGTATTGCTGGGAGCCGAACGGAGTTCATTCATGAGCAATCAACCTCGAAGGGGAAGCAGGATATGAGCAGGTCATGGCAGACGCAGTTGCGGGTTCCGGCACAAGGGCGGTTTCTGCCCCTGACCCAGGGGCATGTCCGGGAGCTGGCCAGGGCGGCGGGGTTGGGCGCGCGCGAGGTCCTGGCCCTGGAACTGGCCGCCGAGGAGGCCTTTCTGAACATCCGCGACCATGCCTATCCGGACGGCACCCAGGGCGACGTCCTCATCGGGGGCGAGATCCGCGAGAGCGAGCTGCGGCTGGATTTTCGCGACGAAGGGCTGCCCTTCGATCCCTCGTTGCTCAGGAAGTCCGCCGCGCCGAGCACCCCGGAGAGCGGCTGGACAGGGGGGCTGGGGCTCAAGCTGATCCAGCACGCCGCGGACGAAGTGCACTGGATCAACCATGGGCGCCAGGGCAAGTCGCTGTGCCTGGTGAAGCGCCTGCCCGGGGTGGAGGAGCAGGCCGCGTCCGGCCTGGCCGAGGTGCGGGGCGCGCCGCCGACCGAGATTCCCCGGGCGCCCGAGCAGCGCTATGCCATCCGCCCCATGCTCCCTGGCGAGGCGCTGCAGGTGGCCCGGATCTTCTGGCTGGCCTATGGCTACTCGTACAAGAACGAGGCCTTCTACCGCCCCGAGGGCATGCTGCACCTGGTGGGCAGCGGCAAGCTCGTGAGCTACGTGGCCGTGGCCGAGGACGGCGAGGTGGCGGCCCACGTGGGGCTCCTGCGCCCGGAGCCCGTGCCCATGGCCGAGATGGCCCTGCTGGTGGTTTCCCCGGCCCACCGGGGGCGCAAGCTCATGGAGGCCCTGTTCGAGGCCCAGATGGCCAAGGCCCGGGAGCTGGAGCTGTTCGGCCTGTCCCTGAACCCCGTGACCAGCCACCCCATCAGCCAGCGGCAGTCCATCGGCGCTGGGGGCAAGCCCTGCGGTCTGGATCTGGCGGCCTGCCCCCCGAGACAGTTCAAGGCCCTGGGCCTGGAAGAGGCACCCAGCCAGCGGGAGTCCTACCTGCACTGTTTCCTGTACCTGACCACCCCCCCTCCGGCCCTGGTCCATGTCCCGGCCCGGCATGGGGAGCTGGTGGAGCGCATCTACGCCAGCCTGGGCCGCTCCTTGACCCTGGGCGCTCCAGGCACCTCGGCGGTGGACGGTGACTACAAGGTCTCCTTCGACCTGGGGCTGAAGAAGGGCGTGGTCCGGGTCAAGCTCGCCGCCGCGCGGCAGTGGCCGGAGCTCAAGCGCGCCGCCCTGGACCTGTTGGAGATCGCCGGAGCCGAGAAGGTGGACCTGGACCTGCCCCTTGCGCAGCCGGACACGGCGCGGCTCTGCGAACTGGCCGAGGAGGCGGGTTTCGTTTTCGTCGGGATCTGGCCCCATGCCGCGGAGGATGGCGACATGCTGCGCCTCACGCGCCTG
>CAZNSV010000064.1:0-11399 GCA_964575775.1 uncultured Desulfovibrionaceae bacterium | reverse complement strand
TGGAGGTCGCTGTGCGGCAGGCTCTGCAGGAGGAGCGGCAGCGGACGCCGGACTCGGGAGGCGATGGTGCTGCAACGTGAGTTTGTTTCTGGAGGAGTACGCAGGCACGGTTCTGCTCCGGGGGCACCGCTGCGGGGCTCATGCATGCGACGGGGGGCTACGCATCACGTCGAGCAACAGCCTGGAGTCCAGAGTGTGCACAAAGCAATAATCATGGTTGCCGTGGGGCTGTCTGGTGTATGGTGCCCCTGCAACCATCGAGAATGGTATCCGGGCGGCCGCCCACCCCAGCTCCGGACAGCCGTTCGGAACGCAAGGGCAGGCCGCGCGGCACCGCGCGCAAGGCGGAAGCAATGAACGGTTCCATCGACGCCCTGGCCATGGTCCTGCTGCAGGCCGCAGGCGGTCCGGCCTTCATCCTGGATGCGGACGGGCAGGTCCTGGCCGCCAACGACGTGGCCTGTCGCCTGTTCGTCGCCGCGCAGGCGCACCCCGCCGAGGGCGTGTGTCTGCCTACCCTGCCCGAACCCTTGGCCCGACTCTTGGCCCGGCGCCACAGGGCCGAGGAGGACCAGGGCGCAGGCAACGGATTGGGGCCCTTTGTCTTCGAGGAGAGCTTCGACGACAGCGTGTTCTCCTTTACGGTCTATCCCGTGGAGTCCGCGGCCGGGGGCTTGGCCCGCCATGTGGTCATTTCCCAGGACGTGACCGAAGCCCGCCGCACGGCCGAAGAACTGCGCCGGGAGCGGCAGCGCTTCTTCTTCGTGCTGGAGTCCATGCCCGGCTCCATCCTGCTGGTGGATGCGGAATTGGTGATCCGCTACGCCAACCGCCAGAGCCGTAAGATCTTCGGTTGTCGGGTGGGGCGCCGCTGTCCGGAAATCCTGCCCTGCTCGGGCCCTGCCTGCAATTCCTGCCCGGCCATGCACTCCATCCACGAGGCCGCGCCCGTGGAATGGGAGGCCACCCACCACGCGCACTTCTTTCACCTCATCAGCACGCCCATGACCGATGTGGACGGGCAGCCCGTGGCCATGGTCATGGCCCTGGACATCACGCCGCGCAAGCTGGTGGAGATGCGGCTTTCGCGCAGCGAGCAGCAGCTCAAGAACCTGGTGGACAACCTCTCCGAGGCCATGGTCATCCTGGTGGGCAACCGTATCGCCTACACCAACCCCCAGATGGCGCGCCTGCTGGGCCACCTGCCCGACATCATGCAGGGGCGCAACTTCATGCACTTCGTCCACCCCGATGATCGGGACGACTTTGCCCGGCGGCAAAACAGCCTCCAGCCCCTCGACGAGGGCCCCCAGGCCGGGTTCCGGCTCAGGACCAGCGACGACAGCGTGAAGTGGGTCCAGGAGTCCTGCACCCACATCGAGTGGGAGGGTGAACCGGCGTCGGTCTGTCTGCTCTCGGACGTCACGGCCCGCAAGGCGGCGGAGGAAGCGGTCAGACACCTCATTGCTGACCAGGAGCAGATCATTGCCCGCCGTACCGCCCGCCTGGAGCAGGCCAACCAGGCCCTGCTGGAGGAAGTGGAGCGGCACAAGAGCACGGCCCGCAAGCTGGAGCGCGCCCGGCGCAAGGCCGTGGAGTCCACCAAGGCCAAGTCCCAGTTCCTGGCCAACATGAGCCACGAGATGCGCACGCCGCTCAACGTGATCCTGGGCATGACGCAGATCGCCCTGCGCGAGGCCGAGGACAACCCGCTGCAGCGCCCCCTGAAGATGATCGACGATGCCGGCCGGTCCCTGCTCAACGTCATCAACGACCTGCTGGACCTGTCCAAGATCGACGCCCGGAAGATCCTTCTGGAGCACGTGGAGTTCGACCTGGTGGAACTCCTCCAGGGCTGCTTCCGCATGCACTCCGTGCAGGCGCGCACCAAGAAGCTCACCCTGAGCCTGAAGATCGACCCCGCCACCCCGCATCTCGTGCGGGGCGATCCGGCGCGGCTCAAGCAGGTGCTGAACAACCTGCTGTCCAATGCCCTCAAGTTCACCAGCGAGGGCAGCATCGTCATCAAGGCGGAGCCGTGCCCGGAGTGCCCGAAAAACGATCCCAGGCTGCTGCCCGGGCGGGTGATGCTCTGCTTCTCGGTCAGCGACACAGGGCCGGGCATCCCGGCGGACAAGCTCAAGACCGTGTTCAAGAGCTTTCAACAGGCCGACCCCTCCATCACCCGCCGCTTCGGCGGCACGGGGCTGGGGTTGAGCATCAGCCGGCAGCTGGTCCGGCTCATGGGCGGCTCCCTGCGGGTCAAGTCCAAGGAGGGGGTGGGCAGCACCTTCACTTGCAGCGTGCAGCTGGAACCGCTGTCCGCGGACGAAGCCGCCGCCGCGATCCAGGCTTCCTGCCCCCGCCTGGAGGCGGACACCGCGGCCCCGGCCAGGGATCTGCGCATCCTGCTGGCCGAAGACTCGGACATGAACGCGGAAATGATCACCCACCTGCTGGACGGGGCCGGGCACAGGCTCACCAGGGCGCACAACGGCCAGGAGGCCCTGGACTTGCTGCGCCGCGAGCCCTTCGACCTGGTGCTCATGGACATCCAGATGCCGCTCATGGACGGCATCACCGCCACCCGCCTGCTGCGCGAGGCCGAGGACATCCCCTGGGGGCACGAGATTCCGGTCATCGCCATGACCGCCTACACCCTCAAGGGCGACCGGCAGCGCATCATCAACGCCGGGGCCACGGACTACGTGCCCAAGCCCATCGACATCGACCTGCTGCTGCACAAGATCGACACCCTGGCGGCCGAGCGGGGGTTGGGCGCGCCCTGCTGCAAGCCCTGCGACGCCGAGCCGGGGGCAGTGGCGGAGGCGCAAGCGCCCCTGACGGGAGACGCGGCGGATCGGGAATCAGGGGGCAGTGAGGACTCGAGCTGGCAGGCGCAGCGGGCCAAGGCCCTGCAGGCCCTGGCGGGCAAGCAACGGCTGCTGGACAAGATGAGCCTGGCCTTTCTGCAGGAGACGCCGGGAGACCGGCAGGGTTTGGCACAGGCCCTGGAGCGGGAGGATTGGGGTGCGGCCCTGATCCTGGCCCACAAGCTCAAGGGCAATGCCGCGGCCGTGGGGGCCGGGGAGGCCTCCGCCACGGCCCTGGCCCTGGAAACGCTGCTCCGCCAGGGCCTCGGTCAGGAGAATGGCCTGCCGCCGGGAGCGGGGGGGGGCCACGGCGGGCCCCAGACGCTGGACAAGGGGCAGCGTGCCCAGGCCATGGAACAGTGGTCGGCCCTGGAGGCTGCCCTGGACAAGGCCCTGGCCCGGCTGCAGGCGGAAACGCCCCAGCCGGGGGAGGGGGGGTGAGACCCGGGCAGGCCGCGGGTCAGCGCAGCAGTTCGCGCAGCACCTGGGCCACCTGTGCCGGGTCCAGGGGCTTGGGCATGGTCCTGGCCGCGCCGTAGCTCTTGGCCCATTCCAGGGTTTCCGTATCCGTGAAGGTGCTGCCCGAGCTCACGGCCACGATTTTGAATGAGGGGCGCTTTTCCAGCAGTTCCTTGATGGTGGAGAGTCCTTCCTTGCCGGGCATGAAGATGTCCACAAAGGCCATGTCCGGGCGGTGCTTCTCGTACTGCAGCAGGGCGTCGTTGCCGTCCACGGCTTCCACCACCGTGTGCCCCTCTTCTTCCAGGATGTCGCGCAGCATGGTGCGAAAGACGGCGGAATCGTCGACTATCATGATGGTGGCCATGGTTTCTTCTCCTTGGTGGCCCTGAAGCGCGGGGGGCTTGGCGCCCCCCCAACGACCCAGGCTGCCTGGTTTGGTCCGCGCTCCTGTTGGCGGTCGGCGCTCAATCCGTTTCGGTGGCCTGCATTTCGGCAATGAGCCTGGTCAGCTCGTTGGCCTGCTGGCGCAGGCGCTCCACGGCCTGGACCGAACGCCCCATGCCTTCCTGAATGCCGGCGGCCACGTGGCTGACCTCTTCGGTGGCGCTGCTGATCTCGTTGGCCGCGGCGGACTGCTGCTCCGAGGCCGTGGCAATGGCCCGCACCTGGTCGGAGGTCTTCTCGGCCATGTCCACGATCTCCAGCAGGGCCTCCCCGGCCTGGGAGGCCAGGCCGGTGCTGCGTTCCACGGCCTTGGCCGCCTTCTCGGTCTCCTCGTTGCTCTTGCGGGCGCCGTGCTGCACGGACTGGATGGCGTCGCCCACCTGCTTGGTGGCGCTCATGGTCTTTTCGGCCAGCTTGCGCACCTCGTCGGCCACCACGGCGAAGCCGCGCCCCGCCTCTCCGGCCCTGGCCGCCTCGATGGCGGCGTTGAGCGCCAGGAGGTTGGTCTGGTCCGCGATGTCGGAGATCACGTTCATGATCTGGCCGATGCCCTCGGCCTGGGCGCCCAATTCGGCCATGATGCCGCGCAGGTTCTCGGCCAGGCCGCGCACCTCGGTGATGGAGGCCAGCACGTCGTTGACCATGTGGGCACCGTTCTGGGCCTTGGACTTGGTGCCGTCGGCAATGAGGGCGGCGTCGCTGGCGTTGGAGGCGACCTCGAGCACGGTGGCGTTCATCTCCTCCATGGCCGTGGCGGTCTCGGCGGCCCGGGCCTGCTGCGTGACCACGCCCTCGTTGGTCCCGGCGATGAGCTCGGACAGGGCCTCGGCCTCGCCGGAGACGTTGGCCGCGATGTCCGTGGCGCTGCGGGCCGTGGCGGCGATCATCCGGTTCTGCTCCTCCAGGGCCTCCTGCTGGCGCTTGATCTTGGTCAGGGTGGCCAGCATGGCGAACACGCCCAGGACCTTGCCGGTATCGTCATAGATGGGCGCGGCGTCGATCTTCACGAAGAAGCGTTCGCCCCAGGCGTAGTGGCCGTCGTATTCCACGTTGGTCACGATCTCGCGCTTTTCCAGGCTGCGGACCATGGTCTCCACCACGGGCCTGTGCTGGGCGAAGACCGCCTGCAGGGTCTTGTTGAGGTAGGCCTCGGGTGGCTTCTTCTCGCCCAGGAAGTGGGTGAGCCAGCGGTTGACCAGGGTCACTGTGCCGTCCGGCGCCATGACCACGCAGGGCAGGGTCACGGAGTTGAGGATGCCCTGGGCCATGGCCAGTTCGTGGCGCAGCATGGCCACCATGCTCTCGATGGAGGTCTTGAGGCGCAGCATCTCGGCGCTGAACTCGCCGTGGATTTCGGCGCGCAGATTGCCCCCGGCCACGGTGGAGGCGTAGTCCACGATGGCGGTCACTGGGCGGTTGAGCATCCGGCGCACCAGCACCACGCTCAGGGCGCCCACCAGGAGCAGGAAGACCGCGGAGATGAGCACCAGCTTGACGATGATGGCGCGGATGGTCTCGTTGATGATCCGGGTCTGCTCAGCCACCTGGGCGTCGATCTCGTCGATGTAGTCGCCCAGGCCGATGATCCAGCCCCAGGGCTTGAAGAGCCGCACGTAGCTCAGCTTGGGAAAGCGGTCGGCGCCGGGCGCCCCGGGCTTGGGCCACTGGTAGACCACGTAGCCCGCTCCGTTGGCCGCGGCCACGTCGGCCATGGCGGCGAAGAGGTTCTTGTTCCCGCCCGGGAACTCGGTCAGGGCGCCCTGGGCCCCGGCCTGCATGCTGGTGGCGCAGTCGTATTCCGGCGCGTCCAGCACCTTGCCGTTGAGCTCCGGGCTGATGGGGTGCATGACCATTTTCGGGGTGGGGCGGCTGTCGTCGAGAATGAAGAAGTAGTTGCTGCCGTCCACCCGCAGCTTGGCCACCTGGGCCCTGGCTTCGGCCCGCATCTTCTCGCCGATCTCCTCCAGCCAGGCCCCGGACCCGAAGATCCAGCCCAGCTCGGGCAGCAGGCGGACGTAGGAAATCTTGGGCGTGGGGTCGCCCTTCACCCCGGGCTTGTCCCAGGCATAGCTGACCATGCCCTGGCCGTCGCGCTTGCAGACCTCCACCATCTCGTTGAACAGAAAGACGCCGTTGGGATCCTTGTAGCCGGAGAGGTCCTGGCCGTCCAAGGCCGGGTTGGTGGGATGCATGACCATGGTGGGGTGCAGATCGTTGATCCAGATGTAGTTGTCCCCGGCGTAGCGCGCCTTCTTGACCAGCTCCTTGATGTTGGCGAGCAGTTCCTCGCGCGGGATGTAGGGCTCGTTCTCCTTGTAGTACTCCAGGGCCTGGTTGGACACGGCGTCCACCACCTGCTTCAGGCTCTCGTAGGTCCGCTGCTTGAGCTCCTCCTCGTTCACAGAGGCTTCGTAGAAATAGTTGATGGTCTCGTAGACCAGGTCCACATAGGTCTGCTGTTCGGCCTTGACCGAATCCAGCAGTCGCTGCCGGGTGTCGGTCTCGCTCCGGCGGATGTAGCCGTTCAGCTCCAGGATGAACACGGTCATGGTGCCGGCACTGGCCAGGATGAGAATGGCCAGGAACGCAACGGTCAATTTGATGGACAGGGAAGTGTTTTGCCAGAACTTCATGGTGCCCCCTTCTTGCTGATAGCCTTCGGGCAGATGCCCCACCAACGAAGCGACAATGCGGGAACGCTGTCCGCCTCACCAAGGAGCAGGACCCTCTCCTGTCCGCTCCAGAGGCCTGGTGCAGCGACCCGAAAAGACGAATTTCATGCCCGGGGGCAACGGCGCTCAGGGCAAAGGCCCTCGACCACGGGAGTTGCATCCGGGAGCAGGGCGTATGAAACGTCCTGGCTCGTGATATAATGACACAACAGGAAGGAAATCGCCAGACAAAAGTGTCGTGGCGTGGATTCTGGAAGCGTGTTTCGGCACGGGCCGTACCACTGTCAAGGACACAGGAAAATGACTGACTTAGGTAGCACGACATTTGACCGATTCAGGGAAACGGGGCGCTTGATCTTTCACCAGCCTGGCTGCATAATGACAACGACTGAGAATGTCTTGCCTTCCTGGCTTTACAGTGCGGTGCCGGCACCAGGGGTCGGCCTGGGGCTGCCGGAGCGGGGAGCGGCTGCGGGACCCAAGTCCTACAAGGAGCGTCATGTCCGAAACATCCGCCCGTGAGTTGATCCTCCGCCACGCCCCCTCGTTTCCAGTGCGCCATTGCGGACGGATTGTCCGGGATACCTCGGAATTCACGTCCATCGACTACGGCGACGTCATCAGCCTGGACGGACGGCATTTTCTGGTGCTGCGCGACGAGTACGAGCGCCGTTTCGGGCTGGAGGACCCCAAATACTGGGTCAAGCGCTGCAACGAGCTGGAGACCGGCGTGCGCCGGATTCTCAAGCTGGTGTTCTACGAGTCCTTTCCCCTCAAGATCGGGGAGTTCGAGATCCGCTGCCACCGCAGCCCCGAAAAGGAAGCGCGGATTCTCGACCTGGTGCGCGGGGACACCCGCTTCATGCAGGGCGAAACCCTGTTCGACGTCAAGGGCAACGCGGTGCGGGTGCTCGACATCATCAAGGGGAAGAACCTCGACGACCTGGTGGAAGAAATCGAGGCCGACCACGAGACCTACTTTCACACGCTTTTTCCAGACATACTCCGGGGCTTTGTCGGCGCCTGCGAGGCCATCGCCCACCTGCACGCCCGGCGGGAAAAGCACGGCGACATCCGCCGCGACCATCTCTGGGTCGAGAGCGAGACCGGACACTACCGCTGGATCGACTTCGACTACGCCTTCGACTTCCACGAAAATCCCTGGGGGCTGGACATCTTCGGCCTGGGCAACGTCCTGCTCTTCATCACGGGCAAGGGGGAGCACACCCTGGGCTCCCTGAACGAGGGGCGACACAAGGGCGCGCAGCAGGCCACGCTGGAACCCGACGACTTCCTGCTCATGTGGCCCAATCGGCTCGCCAACCTGCGCAAGCTCTACCCCTACATTCCCGTGGAACTGAACAACGTGATCATGCATTTCGCGGCGGGAAACTACGTCTTCTACGACACCGTGGACGAGATGCTCCAGGAACTGCGGCCCTGCCTGAAGCTCTTGGGCTGAGACCGCGCAACGCACGGGGGCACCGTGGACGCCAAAAAGATTCTCATCGCAGTGGACGGCTCGGAAAACTCCCTGCGCGCCGTCAGTTATACCGCGGAAATGATGCGTGACACCCGCGACCTGTCCGTCATGCTGCTCTGCATCGAGCGCTTTCCCGAGCGCGACCTCTTCCCGGACGAGGCTGCCTGGAAACAGCACTGTTCCGAGCGCAGGGAGGAGATGCACGCCTTTCTCGCCCAGGCACGGGCCCTGCTCGAGCAGCAGGGCCTGCCCCCGGAGGTCATCTCCGAGCGCTACCTGACCAGCTGCGCCTCGCCCTTCAGCGACGGCGACGCCGAGCAATGCAGCATGGGCATGTCCATTGCCCTGGAAATCATCGCGGTGCTCAAGGGCGAGGGCTACGGGACCGTGGTGGTGGGGCGGCGTGGCGTGTCCAAGGCCGAGGAGTTCCTCTTCGGCTCGGTCTCCAGCAAGATCATCCACCACGCCAAGGACTGCACCGTCTGGGTGGTGGCCTGAGCTCTCCACATCAGGGGCGGGACGCGCTCGCCCCTGCCCGTCAACGGGTGAGCCGCTGCCGCATGCGGAAGAAGTGCTCCCCGCAGATCACCAGCTCCACGGCCACGGGCAGGGCCCTGAACCGGGTGAAGGCGGTCTGCAGTAGCAGCTTCCAGTAGTAGTACCCCGCCTTGGTGGACAGGCCGATCTGCAGCAGGCTGCGGATGAAGGCCTTGAACTCCCGTACGCTGAAGCGAACCTTGGCCGTGGGCCTGTAGTTGCGCAGAAATACGTGGATGCGCTGGTAGTACAACCGCCGGGAGTACAGTTCGGAGATGATCCGGCGGTAGCCCTCCAAGAGCTTTTCACTGTCCATCTTGGGAATGAAGTTGAGCTGGCCGTCGGTGTTCTCGCCGCTGGGGTCCGCCAGGAGGCGCTGTTCGTCGCGCAGCCGGTACCACAAGCGCGTCAGGGGCACGGCGTTGAGCAGTCCCACCATGGCCGTGACGATGCCCACCTGCTGGATGAAGGCGATCTGGGCGTCGAAGGTGGATTCCGTGTCGCTGTCGAAGCCCACGATGAAGCCCCCCATCACCTGCATGCCGTGACGCTGGATGGTCTGCACGGCCAGGGCCAGGTCCCGCGAGACGTTCTGGTGCTTGCCGCACTCCCGCAGGCTCTCGGGCTCCGGCGTCTCGATGCCCAGAAAGACCTTGTGGAAGTTGGCCGCGCTCATGAGCCCCATGAGTTCGGTGTCGTCCGCCAGGTTGACGCTGGCTTCGGTCATGAGCTGGAACGGGTGGCGGTGGGCCTGCTGCCAGGCCACCAACCTGGGGAGCATGCGTTTGACGTTGGTCAGGTTGCCGATGAAGTTGTCGTCCACGATGAACACGCCCCCCCGCCACCCGGCCCGGTAGAGCGAGTCGAACTCCGCCAGCAATTGCTCGGGGGATTTGGTGCGCGGCACGCGGCCGTTCATGACGATGATGTCGCAGAACTCGCAATTGAAGGGGCAGCCCCGGGAATACTGCACGGACATGGTCACGTAGTCCCGGAAGTCGATGAGCTCCCAGGCGGGAATGGGGGTCAGGGCGATGTCCGGCCGCTGGTCGGAGCGGTAGAAACGCTGGGCGCGCCCCTTGGCCAGATCGGCAAGAAAAGGGGTCAGGGTGACCTCGGCCTCGTCCAGGACAAAGTGGTCCACCTGCGGGAAGTGCTCGTGCTGCGTCTTGAACAGCGGCCCCCCGGCAATCACGGTCTTGCCCAGGGCCTTGCAGCGCGCCACGATCTCCAGGGCCGAGGCCTTCTGGATGATCATGCCCCCCAGAAACACCATGTCCGCCCACTGGATTTGGGCGTCGTCCAGGGCGCGGACGTTCACGTCCACCAGCCGCAGCTCCCAGTCCCGGGGCAGCATGGCGCCCAGGGTGAGCAAGCCCAGGGGCGGGAACGCGGCCCGCTTCCCCAGATACTTGAGTATGGTCTTGAAACTCCAGAAGGTATCCGGATACTCGGGATACACGAGCAGTGCTTTCATGGCCAGGGGCCTCCCGGGCAAGCAAGGAGTTCGTGCCATGACGCAGGGGGGCATCGGGGTACGGCCTGCGTCTCGAAAATGCCGCAGCCGGGCTCGCTTGCGCCGCATTCCGGGGGCTTACGACCCACGGCACCGGCAGACCATCAGGGGGCGTTCCCGGCGCTGCCGCAAGCACACCTTTGCCCAGCTGCGCCACTCTTCCCCTTTTTGGCAAAGGTGTCCAGCCCAAAGTGGGAGAGTCCTTCCGCCACAGGCCCTGTGGGAGTACATGGCGATAGACCGTCTCGGCCCTTTTCGATAGATAATTTCTATCACAGGGGGAAACGGCAATCACAATAAATCATATGTTATTAAAAGCATGTCAGATTTTGGCACTAAAAAAAGTATTCGTTTCGACAACTTATTAATATATCAATGTAAAATCGTTGTATTATCAGACATCATTAGTAATTAAATCCAATACGAAGGCTCCCCGCATTCGCCCCCTTGCGTCGGGCCGCAAGACCTGTGAGTTCGGTGTGTCGTCTCCTTGACGGCTGCGGCTTCCAGGTCGCCCGATCCGAGGCACCGCGCAATCGGTAGCTGCATTCGCAAGCCACGTCGGGCTCTCCCGGGGCCGCTGGAGGGGCAATGGCCTCCGCCCCCACGGGGTGCATCCTGCCGCTCCACCGTCAACCTGCGCCCCCACCCAGAAAATTGTAGTGCCAAAATCTGCGTATGTGCCCTGGCAGACCTTTGCTCCAGCCGCGCGATTGTGGAACACCCTGCTCATCTGTGCACAGACACTCTGCGGAAACCAAAGGACACGGCGATGCAACCACGCACAACCAAACAGGCGGACAACTGGACACCGCCCCAACTGGTGCCTTTTGCCGGACTGGGTTTCGACCTGGCCGGGGTGGAGCAGCGGGCCACGCTGCTGACCCTGGTCCTGTGTCGGGTCCCGCGGCAGGAAGTCGGTTGGGTCGATCAGGAGCCGTTACGCTGGGGCTATGGCCTGCAGCTGCTCCTGAGCAGGGAGATTCGGGCAGGTTGAACGACAACGCCAACAGAGAAGTGAGGAGCAGGCATGAAACTGAACAGACGCGGATTCCTCAAAGTCACGGCCGTGGGCACCACGGCGGCGGCCTTCGGGGGCCTGGGCTTCGATCTGAAGCCCGCGGCTGCCCTGGCGGGGCAGTACGAACTCAAGACCAAGGAAGCCAAGGCGACCACCAGCATCTGCTGTTACTGTGGTGTGGGCTGCGGCCTGCTGGTGCACACGGACACCAAGACCAAACGCGCCATCAACGTGGAAGGCGACCCCGACCATCCCATCAATGAAGGCGCCCTGTGCGCCAAGGGTGCTTCCGCCTGGCAGCTGGTGGAAGGCTCCGACCGCCCCAAGGGGCCGCTCTACCGGGCGCCCAATTCCGACAAATGGGAAGAAAAGCCCTGGGAGTGGATGCTGG
>CAZNSV010000063.1:0-11456 GCA_964575775.1 uncultured Desulfovibrionaceae bacterium | reverse complement strand
CGTCCTGGAGGCGTCAAAGTAACCGAGGTGTCCGGTTTAGCGGGGGCAACTCCACACGGCTGGTCTTAGAACGAGTGACAACTACCGGCCCCTGTTGTAGGATTCGGACTTCTCGCGTCTTCCGCCGGAAGCGGTGGCGGGCTTTGGAAGATCGTAGCCAGGGGGGCAAAGGGCAGATGCGCAAGAAGATCGGTACCAGCGAGTTGCGGGTGGGCATGGTGGTGGTGGATACCGGTCTGTCCTGGATCGAACACCCCTACCTGTACTCCAAGCCGGGGGTGATTGCCGGTGAAAAGGACATCGCCCGCATCCGCGCGGAGGGGTACACCGAGGTCTTCATCGCCGTGAGCGATGGGAACGGATGCCGCAGTGCGGACGAGGACCTCTGTCTGGTCCAGACTCTGGACCGGGAATCCAAAGGGAACGGGAGCACTCCCATGGGCAGGGAGCGCCTGATCCCCCTGCGCGAGGAGCTGGGGCGGGCCAAGGTCGTCTATGCCGATTCCCTGCGCCTGGTGCGCGACTGCCTCAACGACGTGCGCCTGGGCAACAGACTGGACTACTCTCGTTCCGAGGCCGCTGTGCAGGAGGTCATCGACAGCGTCATGCGCAACAGCGACGCCCTCATCAGCCTGACCAAGCTGCGCGCCTACGACGAGTACACCTACACCCACTCCATCAACGTGGCCGTGATCACCCTGGCCTTTGCGCGGTACCTGGGCCTGCCGGAGAGCGCGTTGCCCCCGCTGGGCCTGGCCGCGTTGTTCCACGACCTGGGCAAGGCCCGCATCCCGGACGCCATTCTCAACAAGCCCGCCAAGCTCACCGAGGAGGAGTTCGCGGTGATCAAGCGGCATCCCGGTACCGGGGTGACCATCCTCGAGGAGCAGAACGCGGTGGGCGACCTGATCCTGCGAGGGGTGGGCGAGCACCACGAGAAGTTCAACGGCAGGGGCTACCCCAAGGGGCTGGCCGGGGACGCCATCAGCCTCTTCGGCGTCCTCATCAGTCTGGCCGACGTCTACGACGCCCTGACCAGCAGGCGAGTCTACAAGCTGGGCATCCAGCCCAACAAGGCCATGGGCACAATTTTCAGCATGCGCGGCCAGGACTTCCCCACCGAATACGTGGAACGCTTCGTCAAGTTCCTGGGCATCTACCCCATCGGCTCCATGGTGCAGCTCTCCACGGGCTACTATGCCCTGGTCTCCAGCCCCAACCCCGACGACCCCCTGCACCCCAACGTGAAGGTCATCCTCGATCGGCAGCAGCGCAGCTGCGTGCCCGAGGACCTGGACCTCTCCCGGCACAAGGACGACGGCCCGGACGGCATCAAGATCATCCGGACCTTCGACCCCAAGGAATTTCGGGTGGATCCGGCCCAGTATCTCTTGTAGTGGGGGCGGTACCGTGCGTCCGGGCCCGCCAGGGGCTGTTCAGCGCGGGGGTGGGAAGCTCCGGGTCAGCACCCGGGAGTCCAGGGCGGCCTGGGCCGCCACCGCATGCCCCTGCGGGTTCCAGTGCCCGTCTTCCCGATACTCGAAGCGTTCTCCAGTGGCGGCGTGGCGGGCCGTGAACAGCGGCTGCAGGTCGATGCACTCGTGCCCCGACTCCTGACAGCGCCGCAGGAAATACTCCCGCATCTCCTGGAAGTAGGAGCCCTGGGTCCCGGCGAGTTCCTCCGGGTCATAGAGCTGGGGGCGGATGCCGTCCACCAAGATCAGGCAGCGCTCCCGCGGCAGGCCGGACATCTCGGGCAGCAGGCGGAAGAAGGCGTCCACCGCTGCCTTGCTGTCCTCCATCCGCTGGGGATCCGCCGTGGCGGCGGTCTGCCCCACAAAGGCCTCCGGCGTCTCGCACCGGCGCCACTGCTCCCACTGGGCCCGCAGCAGGGGGAGATTGCTGCGCAGGTAGCGCACCAGGGCGCTCTGTCCCAAATTGTACCGCGCGCCAAGCTCGTGCAGCCAGGTGGCGTGGGTGGGATGGAACTCCACCAGTTCGAGGCGGAGCTCGCCGGAGCTGTCCGGGAAGAAGTGATGGAACCCGGGCACCTGGGCGTACTTGGCCAGACTCTCGTCGAAGTCGTTGCCCACGATGACGAAGGCCATGGCCTCGGGGCAGAAGGTGTCGCGCGCGAAACGGGCATAGGCCAGGTACTGGCTGAGGGCCGCGCCGCTGGCGCCGAAACTGTAGACGCGCCCCCGCTCTTCCAGCCGGGTGGCCAGGCGGCCGTGCAGGGTCTGGGCATAGGGCACCATGGCCGCCTCCACGTAGCTGTCGCCGATGACGGCCAGCAGCGGAGAAAGGGGGCGGTCGGTACCGCAGGGCACGTAGTCCTGGTTGTTGAAGAAACCGTGGTTGTTGGTCCGGATGCTGTTGGCCAGGGCGAAGTTGAAGCCCTTGGAATAGGTGAGGGTGGTGTCGCGCTTGAAGTGCTTGATGGGCTGTTCGGCGGTGACCGGTGAGTCGTCGCCGAAGTTGTCCCGCACCGGCAGCAGGCGCAGGGCGCCTTCCAGCAGGGCCAGGGTCAGCAGCAGCCCCACCGTCAAGGCCAGCAGGGCGCCGCAGAACCGCCTGAAGCGGCTGTTCCGTGTGGGGCGGCCTTTCAGCTCCATGCCTCCCTCGTCTGCTTGCCGGTCATGCGCTCCACCGCGATGCGGATGAGCACGATACGGGCCACGGCCTTGTCCGGGTAGCTGAAGCTCCGCCCGGCATATTTCTGCATGAGCAGGTCCAGCCCCGGGCGCACGCTGGCGGGATCGTCGAACACCGTGGCCGTGCCCCAGCCCACCACGCAGTGGTAGTGCATGCCGTAGTTGCAGGCGTCTTCGGGGTCCTCGGGCAGGCGCAGCTCCGTGCCGCAGTCGGCCTGGAAGCAGACCCGGGGGTTGGCGGCCAGGATCTCCAGCTTGCGCCCCTTGGGTGCCGCGTGGATGTAGATCTGCCCGGCGGCGTAGGCGAAGTTGAAGGGCAGGACGTAGGGCTCTCCGGCGTCACAAAAACCCAGGCGCAGCAGCGGGGCCCGTTGCAGGATGGCTTCCTGGGTCTGGAGATCAGTGATTTCACGGTCTTTTCTGCGCATTGGGGACTCCGGAGAGAATGCCTGGTTGTGCTGCGTGTTCGTAGTACCTAAAGCCAGGGGCCTTGGCTGTAAAGGGCTCAGGTCGTGGCGGCGGCCGCGGTCAGGGTGCGCCCCTGCACACGTCCGGGATAGGCCCTGTGGAGCCAGTCCAGATAGGCGCGCAGCTTGTCCGCCAGGCGCAGGGCCGCGGCTTCGTCCGGCACCTGGGGGCTGCCCCCGGGCATGAGTTCCGAAGAATGCAGAAAAATGTTCAGCAGGGTCCCACCCCTGGCCAGATGCAGCCGGGTGGCCAGCTGCATGGAAGGCAGGGGGTACCAGAGGGGGTGGATGCCCGTGGCCAGGACCTTGCTCACGCCGCGCTGGAAGCGGATGCGTACGCCGGCGGGCAGACGCCGGGCCACTCCGGCGGCCAGACGCGCCGCCGCGGGCCAGAGCGGCAGCACCGTGAGGGGCAGTTCCCGTACGCCGTGCCCCAGATCGCTGGGCGCGGCCAGGCAGGTGAACTGGTCCGGTCCGTTGCGTTCGCTGCGCAGGGGCACCAGGCTGGAATCCACCACGTAGCCGAGCTCGCCCAGGAGGCGGGGCAGGGCCGGGTGAAAGTCGAAACGCCCCATGCGGAAAGAGCGGGGGCGCACGCCCAGTCGCTCCTCGATGGCGGCCGTGAGCACCTGCAGCTTCTGGCGCAGCAGGTCCTCGGGCACCAGGCGCGAGGGTACCGGGTCCGGGTGGGGCAATTCCACCAGGGGCGGGGTGTTCCAGTGGTGCAGATGGGCCCCGATCTCGGCCCCGCAGGTGTCGTGCAGCTCCCGCAGGACCGCGCAGGCGGCGTCGTCCTGGGTGACGGGATAGGCCGTGAGCAGGGTCAGGGGCTGGTCGTGGTCGCGGAACAGGTCGGCCAGACGCCGCAGGTGCGCCACGTTCCGGGTGGTCGGCGTCCGCTGGTACACCCCCCGGAACAGCCCCTCCTCTTCCACGTCGATGGACAGGACGCAGGAGACAGCGGATGCGGCCGCCCGGGTCATGAGCCTCAGAATCCCAGCAGTATGGGATTGGCCACGCCCAGGTCCATGAGCTCCCGGGTCAGGGTGGGGGCGGCACCGTGCTTGCTGGCCAGCACCCGGTAGCGGGCCTTGCCCTGCTCCTCCACCAGCTCGATTTCGGTCCGGTAGCCACCCTTCTGGAGCCGGGTGGATAGGGTTTCGGCGTTCTCCACGCTGCCGAAGGCACCCACCTGGAAGCGCAAGAGGGCTGCCTCGCCGCTGTCCTGGGCCTGCGTCTGGGCCTGGGGCACGGCTGCGGCGTGGTCAGTCGCCGGGGCAGCGTATTGCTGCGCCGCAGCGGCTGGACTGGCCTGGGAAGCCTGAGTGCGCACGCCCCCGTGCAGCAGGATGGGGTCCAGCACACCCTGCTCCCGCAGGCGGAGTCGGGCTTCCTCGTCGCTGCCGGACCAGGCCGCGATGACGCGGTACTGCGGCGTGACGCCGGAGGTGGGCTCCACGCTGACCTGGAAGCCGTTGTTCTCCAGCCGGGTACGCAGGTGCGTGGCGTTTTCCTCGCGGCTGAAGGTGCCCACCTGGTAGCGCAGGCTTGCGGCGGCGCTCTGGGAGGCGGCGGCCGTGGCCGTGGCGTAGTCCTCGGCGGCGTAGGACGCCGGTTCGGCCGGGGTGGCGTGAGAGGCTGGGGCCGAGCCGCCGGCGGTGGGGTCCACGCGCCCCCCAATGAGAATGGGGTCGTGAATGCCCAGTTCCTGCAGACGGCGGCGGCCTTCGGTGTCGCTGCCCTGCCAGGTGGCCATCACCCGGTGGCTGGGGGCGCCGAAGGAGCCTTCCTCCTCCACGGAGACCAGGAAACCGGCGGCCTGGACTTTCTGGGACAGGGCCCTGGCGTTCTCTTCCTTGGAAAAGGCGCCGATCTGGTAGGTGACTTCCTCGCGCACCGCCACGCCGCCCACGGGGCGTTGGGCAGCGGGTCGCGCGGCCGGAGTGGGGGTCGGAGCCTGCGCGGCCTTGGGCGCGGCATCGGCCACGTCCTGTTCGATGACGCTGGCTGTGCTGGTGGTGGCGGCCGGTTGGATGACGGTCTGCTGCGAACTGCCGCCGCGCTGATAGCGCTCCGGCGGGATGGTGGTCTTGAGTTGACAGGCCGAAACGGCCACGAGCATCATGGCAACGAGCATCAGATTCTGCATGGCACCCTCCTGGCCCCTGCTTGGATAAGGCTATCCCGGCACAGATACGCGCAGATGCCAAGCTTGTCTAGAGCTTTGTTAGAAAGTGCGGACCTGCTCCGGCTGTAGATACGCCAGGCAGAGCGCCTCGAAACGCCGGGTCATGGCGGGCAGGGAGTAGTGGCGGCAGGCCAGTTCCCGGGCCGCCGCACCCATGCGGGCAGCGGTTGTGTGGTCCGCGAGCAGGCGCTCCAGGGCCAGGGCCATGGCCGCAGGATTATTAGGAGGCACGATACTGCCGCTCACGCCGTCCTGGACCACCTCGGCACAGCCCCCGACGTCCGTGGCCACGGCCGGACGGCCGCAGGCCGCAGCCTCCACCAGCACGCGGGGCAGGCTCTCGGAGCGTGAGCTGAGCAGCACCGCGTTCGCGGCGGCAAAGACCTGGGGGACCGGGGTCCGGGCGGGCAGGAAGCGCACCGCCCCCTCCAGGCGCAGCTCCCGGGTCAGGGTGCGCAGTCGGGGTTCTTCCGGGCCGTGCCCCACCAGGAGCAGCAAGGCGGTGGGGAGGTTCTGCCGCAGCAGGGCCAGGGCCCGCAGGGCCGTCTCGTGATCCTTGACCGGCGCGAAACGGGCCACCATGGCCACAACCGGCACCTCGGCGGGCAGGTCCAGGGCTTGTCTGTCGGCTCCTCCAGCGTTGGGGGCGAAGCGCTCCAGGTCCACGCCGTTGGGCAGAAAGTGCAGGCGCTCCCGGGGGTAGGCGTAAAGCCGGTGAAACTCCTCCAGCAGGGCCTGGGAGTTGCCCACCACGGCGGTGGTTCGGGGCAGCAACAGCCGTTCGTACCAGGGGCGGCGCCGGGTGCGGTAGGCCGAGAGGATCACCGGGGTGCCCGCCAGGATGGCGGCCAGGCGCCCCCACAGCTTGTCCACGTAGGTGTAGACGCAGACCACGTGCGGAGAGAAACGCCGCACGGCCTTGAACACGTCCACGCCGGGCAGCGGGGCTTTGAGGACCGGGATTTCCTCACAGGGGACGTCCGCCTCGCGCAGGACCTGGGCCAGGGGGCCGCCGGGGCGCAGGCTGAGCACGCTGGGGGCGAAACGCTCCCGGTCCAGGTGCAGGGCCAGGTCGCAGACATGGCGTTCGGAGCCGCCCAGGGTCAGCTGACCGATGATGAACTGCACCCGCACGGGGTTGGGCAGGGTGCGGGGAGGGGAGGGGGCGGGCATTCCGGTGGCGCAGCGTCTCAGGCGGATTCGGGAGTCAGCCGGTGGTAGAGGGTGCGCAACTCGTAGTAGAGCGCGGTCTTGAGGGTGTCGGGATCATCCACCACCTGGAGCCTTTGCTCCAGGCTATCGTGGCGGACCTGGACCTGCCCCAGCACCTGACCGTTGCCGTTGGTGCGCAACTGCACCTCCACGCTGCCCTGGGTCAGCACGTAGCGCTTCATGACCCGGTCGGGGCGTCCCTCTTCGTCCGGCCGGTAGCTCCGGGAATCGATGTGCATGACCTCGAAGCGGCGCATGCGCAGGTGTATTTCCTGGATGAAGCGCCTGGGGTCGAGGTTCTTGGCGAAGCGATCCTTGGCCGCAAAGCGGGACAGCTCTTCCAGGAGCACTGGGCCCACCTGGGGCAGGAGCATGGCCCGGACGCACTCGGCATCCACGGCGGCCATGGGCACGCGGTGGATGAGGCTGGCCAGCTGCCCCAGGGTGAAGTAGGGGGAGCGCTGTTGACGCTCCACCAGGTTCTCCAGTTGCTCTTCGTCCAGGAGACCGGCGGCGATCAAGGCTTCTCCGATTCTGGGCGTGTCCGGAGGCGCCCCCATGTCTGGGGTCCAGGTGAACTGGAGGCTGTTGCGATCTTCGAGCATGGTCTCATTCTGCCGTGGGGCTGTGCCTGACAGGCGCGGTCAATGGCGTTCGCCCTCCATGATAACGTAGCTGCCGTCTGTCAAGCAAGATGGCAGCCGGGCTCAGACACGCTCCGGCAGCAGCACGGAGAAGGTGGTTCCCGCTGCGTCGTTGCTGACGAACTCCGCCCTGCCCTTGAGGAAGCGCTCGGTGAGCAGCTTCACGCTGTAGGTGCCCAGGCCGCGCCCTTCTCCCTTGGTGGAGAAGGAGCGGTTGAAGATCTGCACCTGGACCTCCCGGGGGATGACGGCCTGGTTGTGCACCCAGAAGCGCAGGGCATAGGCGGGATCCTCGGGGACCGAGCAGCCCACGGTGACGCTCTCGCCGCGTCCTCCGGCCTCCAGGGCGTTCTTCACCAGGTTCAGGAGCACCCTGTGGACCATGGTGGCGTCGCTCGTAAAGTTGATGTCCACCATGCCCGGCCCGTCCGGCGCCAGGCGCAGGTTCTTGCCCTTGACCAGGTCGCTGCCCGCGAAGATGGAGAGCACGGACTGCAGTACCATGCGTGACTGCAGGTAGTGGGACTGGGCCGCCAGCTCGTCGCTCTCCGCGGCCAGGAGCATCTTGTGGGCCTTGATTTCGTCCAGGAGCATGGAGAAGAAGCGGTGGAGCATGGCCGTGTCTTCCCGCAGTCGCTCGGGCACCTCGTCCATGAGCAGTTCCATGAAGCTGCGCAGCCCTCCGGCGGTGTTCAGGATGTCGTGGAAGAAGATACGCTCCAGGGCGCGGCGGCGTTTCTCGTGGCTCACGTCGTTGAAGGCGATGATCACGAACTGCTCGTCGCCGACCAGGAAGGGCGTGGCCCGCACGCGCAAGTCGAAGGCCTCCAGGGTCAGCCCTGCGTGCCGTATGATCCGACATTCATCCTCGCTCTCGAGTCCGTCCAGCCCCTTCATGATGGCCCGCATGGCGCCGCATTGACGGCAGGACTCGGTAGTGCCGCACCCGCCCGCCGTTTCGTGAGCATGGGCACAGTCGAACAGCTCCCAAGGCCGCATGCCCAGGACATCGTCCATGAGGTCGGTTTCCAACAACTCCAGAGTCACGCGGTTGGCATGGACCATTTGGCGGCAATCGTTGAGAATGACCACGCTGTTGGTCACGGCATCCAGCAGGGTATGCAGCAACTCGCCCCTGAACAGGGCTGCCTGGCGTTTCACCTCCTGGTGTGGACGCCGCGCGATCAGGATGTGTTGCGGGGTGTTTTGGGTTAATGCCGACTGATCCATGTTTCCTCCGGAGTCGCTACTCGATACCGCGGACGTCTTGGGCCGCTAGCCAGGCAGGCGGCCTGTGGCTTGCGGCGCATTTCCGCCCGACGTGGGGAGCTATAGCCCGTGCCCCAGACAAAGGCAAATCCTGGCAAGGCGGGCGTCTGTCAGCCCAGGGCTTGCAGGTGGCGTTCGATGTCCGCCCCCTTGCGCAGCCCCGTGATCCAGGCCTGGGGCAGGGCTGCCAGGCCGCCGTTTTCCGGCCAGGCCAGCAGGACCATGGCCACCAGCATCACCCGGGCCGAGGAATCGCCCCCAGCCATGACGCACTGCACCATGGCCTCCTGGGGGGCGTCCGGGTACTTGGCGATGCAGTGCACCACCCCGGGCAGGGCCTCGTCCACATGGCAGGTGGGGCCCAGGGCGTTGAGGGCCGTCACGGTATCCTGCTCCACGCTGGCCAGCCCCTTGCGCACCCAGGCCGGGATGTCGGGCGTGGCAAAGGTGGCCGTGGCGGCCCGCTCCAGGGCACTGCGCGGGGCGGCCCCTTCCAGGGCCAGGAGGGTGGCCCGGGCGAAGAACTCAGCGGCATCCACCACGTTGGTGGCGGCGTGGGTCATCTTGGTCTGGGCCCGGGCCGCGGCGACGAGGGCCTCGGGCTGCCGGTGCAGCGCATAGACCAGGGGTGCCAGGCGCGAGGCTCCGGCCAGGTCCACGGAAGTGGAGCCCGAATTCTCGGGCCCGGTCCCGAACTCGAAGCGTTCGAGGGTCTTGCGCGAGGCGCCGTCCCGGTAGCCCCGATAGTCCTGGAACAGGGCCCGCCAACGTCGGGCAAAGTCCTGCAGGTCGAAGCCCCGACAGGCGGCCAGGGACTCCAGGAGCACCAGGGTCTGGTCACCATAATGGGTGAAATCACCGGCCTGCTTCCCGGCGTGATACGAATCCGGGGGTGGGGCGGTCAGGGTGTCCGTGCGGCCGAAATCCCGGGCGATGCGGTGCGGGTCGTAGATCCAGTGGCTGCCCAGGGCCAGGGCGTCACCGGCGAAAGAACCAAGGACCAGGGCGCGAAGCGTTTCCGACATGGGCTGCTCCTTTGTGGGCGGGTTTCCCTGCTATGCCTACCTAGCCTGAATGACCGGGGGTGACAAGGGCCGCACTGCATCGCAAGGGACTCTGCCATCTTTCGGTGCGGCAAGGGAACGCCACGCCGCGGACACGTCATTGTCACATCCGGCATATAATCAGCACGAGCTTTTGCTAACGTATCAATGAAGAAAGGTTGGTTTTTTTCCAGCCGTCCGAGCAGCAGCGCAGGAAGCGGAAACCGGAAGCACAGCCTGTCGCCCCAAGAAAACGATGGCAGAGAACCATGCACCAGAACGCGCTCATGTCCAGCTCCCCCGCCCTGCTTGCGGCCCTGATTCCCGTAAACGCGGACCTTTGGTCTCCCTGGTGGGAGGGGGCCGCCTTCTGGCCCCAGCTGCGGGAAGCTCTGCTCGGGCCCGAGGGCTTCCTCGGCCTGTTGTGTCTGGTCCTGGCAGTCAGTGCCCTGCACCTGTGGCGGCGCAACCAGCGGCTGCAGCGCAGGGCCGAACTGGCGGTGGAGGGGCTGTGCCGGGAGAACGAGGGCAAGCTGCGCTCCCGCAACGAACTGGGCAGCGTGCTGGCCGCCATGACCAGCCTGGTGCTGGAGTTGCAGCAGGACGGCACGGTCCGGCGCGTGATTCCCACCCGGTTCCGGTTCAAGAACAGCCCGCGCGAGTCTCTGGAGGGGAGCAGTCTGCGGGAGTTCATGCCCCCCTATGCCTGGGAGCGTTGTCACGACATCCTGGGGCGGGTGATCGAGCAGCGCGGCGCCGAGGAGTTCGAGGCTCCCCTGGAGTTCGACGGCGAACCGGCCAGCTATGTGGTGGCGGTCTCGCCGCTGCGGCACGACAGGGTGCTCCTGGTGGCCCGGGACATCAGCGAGCGTAAGCGCTTCGAGGAGGAGTTGGCGCGCCAGGTCTTCCTGGACCCCATGACCGGCCTGCCCAACCGCGCCCTGCTCATGGACCGGCTGCGCCGCGCCATGGCCCGGACCCGACGGCGCGAGGGGCTGCAGTACGCCGTGCTCTACGTGGACCTGGACCGTTTCCGTCTGATCAACGAAAGCCTGGGGCACGCCCTGGGCGATGCCCTGATCCAGGAGGCGGGCAAGCGCATCTCCGGCTGCCTGCGCAAGGTGGACACGGTCTCCCGGTTCGTGGGGGACGAGTTCGTGCTGCTGCTGGACGACATCCTGGATCGGGAAGAGGCCCTGGGCGTGGCGGACCGGGTCCGGGAGCTGCTGGAACAGCCGTTCTGCATCGACGACAACGAGGTCTACATCACGGCCAGCATCGGCATTGCCTACAGCTCGCCGCACTATGAAACCCCGGACGAAATCGTGGTGGACGCCCTGTCGGCCATGCAGTGGACCAGCGCCCGGTGCAGCGGCGGCTGCAAGGTCTTTCATACCGCCATGCACGACCGGGCCAGGGTCTATCTGCAGCTGGAAACGGACATGCGCAAGGCCGTGCAGGAGCTGAGCTGCGGTTGCGATGCACCCGACACGGTTCCGCAGTTTTCCGTGCACTACCAGCCCATCGTCACTCTGGGCAGCGGCAGGGCCGTGGGCCTGGAGGCCCTGCTGCGCTGGCAGCACCCCCTGCGTGGCGGCATCTCGCCCGCGGACTTCATCCCCATTGCCGAGGAGACGGGGCTGATCCTCCCCCTGGGGCAGTGGGTCCTGGAGCAGGCGGTGGAACGACTGGCCCAGCTCAACCAGCACCGTCGCAACGGAGCGGCCCTGAGCATGAGCGTGAACATCTCGGCCCGGCAGCTGCAGCAGGATGTGCTGGCCCAGACCGTGGGGCAGGCGCTGCGACGCCGCGACGTTCCAGGGGAGAGGTTGCACCTGGAGCTGACCGAGAGCATGGTCATGCACAGCCCGGCCGAGGCCGGGAGCGTGATGCAGGAGCTCAAGCAGCTGGGGGTGCTCCTGGCCATCGACGACTTCGGCACCGGCTACTCCTCCCTCAGCCACCTTTACCAGTTCCCC
>CAZNSV010000062.1:0-11503 GCA_964575775.1 uncultured Desulfovibrionaceae bacterium | reverse complement strand
TGGCCGTGCGCAGGCCCAGGAGTTTCAGTCCCTCCACCGCCGCCAAGACGCGGGGGCGCAGGGTGAAGCGCGGCAGAATCTCGTTGCGCAGCAGCGCGTCGTGCCCGTGGATCCCCGTGACCTGGCGCAGGTCCTCCCACCAGGCGGCCTCGTCCACCGCGCCCACCAGGTAGCCCGTGGCGAAGATGCGCTCCACCGCGGTCTCGAAAAAGGTGTCGGGGTCCAGCCCGCGCTCTTGGGCGATGTGCCGCAGCCCCTGATGAAACCCCTCCTCGGCCAGGACTCCGCCGAAATCGAAAAAGACCGTCTCGATGCCCGTCACCGCTCCCCCTTGTCCTGTAACCCGCTATTGCACGGCCTTGTTCACGGCCTCGTCCAGGGCCTTGAGGAACCCGTCCACGCCCTTGCGCACGATGCTCTGCGCCCGCCAGGAAACAAAGGTGGCATAGGAGTCGAAGCCCAGGAAGACCAGGTCCCCGGCCGGGGGCGCCTGCTCCTCCGGAAAGGGCTGACAAACGAGCATCCCGCCCCCTTGCTGATCCTGGGCAATGTAGAACACCGTGGCCTTGTCCAGCTTGGCGGCCTGCTCCTTGTCCAGACACAGGGTCAGGACGGGGCGGTTCTCGCTGTTCAGGTCGGCCTTGATCACCTTGCCGATGGGCACGCCGTTGAGGGTCACGGGGGCGGGCAGGGGCAACGCGGCCTGCCCCTGCAGGAGTACCGTGGCCGTGCTCCGGGTCAGGGGGTTGCAGACCCCGGCGAACTCGTCCGTGCAGGCGCCGAGCAGTGCGCTGCAGCAGAGCAAAACCACCAGTAAGCACTGTCTCATGGTCATGGCTCGATCCTCTGGCTTGGTCGGAAATCCGAACACCGGAGTCTGCTGTGTAAAGAATTTTTCCCCGCACCGCCAGTGCCTGACTGCCGTTTTTCCTGCAACAGCTTGTCACCGGGGTCTGGATTCCGTATAGCACCAAACAGGGGGCTGCATCCTCGCCGCTGCGAACGGGCAACGTGGCAGTTGCGTCCGGCAGGCAACCTTGCGGAAGTTGAGTTTCTTCGCGACACCGCCGCCCCCCACCGGATGACCACGCAACCCAAAGGGAAACACCGCCATGATGAAAAAGGAAATTCTCCTCGAAACCGGCACCAACGAGCTGGAAATCATCGAGTTCTACATCGACGAGGCGGATCCCGACAGCTCCCGGCCCAAGCGGGGGTACTACGGCGTGAACGTGGCCAAGGTGCTGGAGGTCATCGAGAGTCCGGAACTCACGCCCCAGGAAGGCGCGGCCCACCCCTGCTTCCTGGGCACCATCCCCCTGCGCCAGCTGATCCTGCCCGTGCTGGACCTGAGCATCTGGCTGAACATCGAAAAGGTGCCCAGCGCCTACGAGGTCATCCTGGTCACGGAGTTCAACCGCACCATCACTGGGTTCCTGGTCTCGGGCGTCACCCAGATCCACCGTGTGAGCTGGTCCGAGGTCAAGCCGCCCAGCCAGTACCTCACCAACCTGGAGAGCAACTGCATCACCTCCATGGTGGAGCTGGAGAACCACTTCGTGCTGCTGCTCGATCTGGAAAAAATCCTTTACGAACTGAATCCGGACTTCGACCAGGGCGAGGGCAGCCGCACCGAGTCCGCCCAGCGGCTCAAGGCCCTCATCGTGGACGACTCCACCACCCTGCGCTACATGGTGCAGCAAAAACTCTCGGCCGCCAACTTCCAGGTGGACGCCCTCAACGACGGGGAGCAGGCCTGGGACTTCCTCGCCAGGCTCAAGGACAAGGCCCGCCAGGAGGGCAAGCGGGTCATCGACTACATCGACATCCTGGTCTCGGACATCGAGATGCCGCGCATGGACGGCTACGCGCTGACCAAGCGCATCAAGGACGACCCGCAGCTGCGGGACCTGCCCGTGCTGCTCTTCTCGTCCATGATCAGCAAGGAGTTGCGCCACAAGGGCGAGAGCGTGGGCGCGGACGACCAGGTTTCCAAGCCCGAGTTCGTGACCCTGGCGGACCGGGCCATCAGCCTCATCGCCCGCAACCGGCCGGAGCTCTTGGCCTCGGCCTCGGCCTGAGCGCCTGACCCGCTCCCCTGGCCCGCCCCCTCTGGTCCGCCCCCTGGTCCGCCCCTGATGCGGGCCGCCGCTCAGAGCAGGCTGCGCACCAGGTAGTAGACCCCGAGCCCCGTGCCCACGGAGCCGTAGAGCAGGAGTCAGGGCACGCAGTAGCGGCGCAGCTTCCAGAGCGCCAGTCCGGCCACGCCCAGGGCCGCGGCGACTCCGGCCAGCAAGGGCAGGGTCTGTTCCGGCAAGGTCACCTCACCTCCCCCGCAAAGGGGGGGGTCACAGCTCGCGCAACTGCTCCCACTGGACGCCCAGGGCCGTGGCCAAACGCTTGAGGGTGCTCACCCGCAGCTTGGCCGTGGGGGCTTCCAGCTTGGCGTAGGCCGGTTGGGAGATGTCCATGCGCCGCGCCACCTCGGCCTGGGTCAGGCCCAGATGCTCGCGCCAGGCCCGCAGCATGGGCTTGGCGTGCTCCACCCGCAGGACCACCACCTCGTGGGGCAGGAAGACTTCTTCATCAGGCCTAGCCTGAGCGAATATATCTTGATACTCTTCCCACGGAATGACCGCATAGAGTGGCTCGCCGCCAGGACCCCGGATGAATTGATGTTCAATAGGTGTGTTCATCGCGTTTCTTGACCTCTTCAATGTGAACTATGCGGATCTGACCGTCTTCAAGAATGGAAAAAAGGACTCGGTAACGCCCCACCCGCAAACGATAGCCACTACGTCCCACTATAGGCTTAACATTACGGCAATCGGGCCAATTGAGCAGTGTTTCGACTGCTTTTCGAATAGCGGCAAATTGAGTGCTGCCCAAGGCAAAAATTTGTTTGGTGGCCTTTCTGCTCCATTCAATGCGGATCATAAAATTCCTTATAACCATTTATAACCTCTTGGTCAACCACTTTCCCTGTCGAGCCTGTTTTCAGCTGCCCGACATGCCCCTTGCCTCACCGTTGCGCCTGGGCTAGTGTGGGGTTCTGCTTGAGTTTTCCCGGCTGGCCTTCTCTGCGCCGTCGGGAGTGAAAAGGAGCCGACCATGCAAGGCAAGGAAGTCCTCAAGCCCGTGATCAGCGCGGGAGACATCGCGGCCCGGGTGGCCGCCCTGGCCCGGGAGGTGGAAGCCTGGCGCCGGAACGAGCCCCTGGTGGCAGTGTGCGTGCTCAAGGGCGCCTTCCTCTTTTTCGCGGACCTGGTGCGCCACCTGTCCCACCCCCTGTACCTCGACTTCGTGCGCGCCGCCAGCTACGGCCGCCAGACGCACAGCAGCGGCGAGGTGCAGATTCGCCAGGGGCTGGAGCTGGACATCAGCGACAAGCGCGTGCTGCTGGTGGAGGACATCGTGGACACCGGGCTGTCCATGCGCGTGATCTACGAGGAACTGCTGCGCCGCAATCCCGCACACCTGGCCGTGTGCACCATGCTCAGCAAGCAGGAGCGCCGCCAGTTCGACGTGCACATCGATTTCGTGGGCTTCGAGATTCCCAAGGGGTTCCTGGTGGGCTACGGCCTCGACTACGCCGAGCGCTACCGGGAGCTGCCGGACATCCAGGAACTGTCGTTCGAATAGTCCCCCACTGGTGCGGGGCGAGGAGGAACCAGCCATGTCCGACAAGGAACAATTCGGCGTGTCCATGGAAGAACAGCTGGCCCAGTGGCGCAAGAAGGCCGAGGACGCCACGGAGCAGGCCCACGCAAAGGGGGGGCAGTTCCTGGAGAGCCTGCGCCCGGAACTGGACAAGCTCGGCTCCCAGTACGAAGAGGCCCGCTACAAGCTCTCCCTGCTGCGCATGAGCAGCGAAGACGCCTGGGACGAACTGCGCCACGGCTTCGAGAAGGCCTTCGACGAGTTCAAGGCCGGCCTGGGCAAGGCCCTGTCCAAGTTTTAAAGCATCTTCCTGAAGCAATTGCCTATTGCTTCAGGAAAGAGCCTTGTTTCAAGGCGAAAATGCGCTAAGCCGCACCCCCTCGTCCGGACGGCGCCGCGGGTCTGACCTGGCCGCGCACCGTCCGGCCGCAACCCTGTCCGGAGGAACTCGCGGGCAGCCATGACCTTCCTGCACTGGATCGTCCTGATCTGCTACCTGCTCACCGCCCCTGCCGCGGCGTGGCACGCCCTGCTCTACAAGCGCGATCCCCGCGCGGCCTGGGGCTGGCTTTCCGTATGCCTTTTCTTCCCCCTGTGCGGCGCCCTGTTCTACGTCCTCTTCGGCGTCAACCGCGTGCGCACCCAGGCCAGCAAGCTGGGCAAGCGCGCCCCTTTCGATCTGGACCAGCAGCACCCCCCGCCCCAGGACCCCGCCGTGGTGGCGCGGGTCTCCCAGGAGTATGCCATCTTGGCCCGCACCACTTCGGCCATCACCGGGCACCCCCTGCTCGGGGGCAATCACCTGGTGCCCCTGTGGAACGGCGAGGAGGCCTACCCCGCCATGCTCGAGGCCATCGAGCAGGCCCGGAACAGGGTCTACCTGGCCACCTACATCTTCGAGGGCAACGAAATCGGCAGGCAGTTCGCCAAGGCCCTGGGCCGGGCCGTGAAGCGCGGCGCGGACGTACGCGTGCTCCTGGACGGCATCGGCGAGCTGTCGGCCTGGCCCCCTGGGGGGCGCACCCTGGAGCGGCATGGCGTGCCCCTGGCCCGCTTCCTCCCCCCCAAGCTCGTCCCTCCGTCCCTGTTCATCAACCTGCGCTGCCACCACAAGATCCTGGTGGCGGATGCCGTGGGCTTCACCGGCGGCATGAACATCGGGGACCGCTACCTGGTGCGCAACAAGAACCCCGAGCGTGTCCAGGACCTGCACTTCCGGCTCTGCGGCCCCATCCTGGCCCAGATGGAGGAGGTCTTTCTCTGGGACTGGGGCTTTGCCACGGGCCGGGAGACCGAGCCACCCAGCACCATGCCGGGCCCCTGCGGGGAGATGGTCTGCCGCGCCGTGTCCGACGGCCCCAACGAAGACTTCGACAAGCTCCCGGCGGTGCTGCTGGCGGCGGTGAACAGCGCTCGGGAGCATATCGCGGTGATGTCGCCCTACTTCCTCCCCCCCAGGGAGCTCATCGGCGCCCTGCAGAGCGCGGCCCAGCGCGGGGTGCGGGTGGAGGTGCTGCTGCCGGAAAAGAGCGACCACCCCATCGTGGACCACGCCACCCGCAACATGCTCTGGGAGCTGTTGGTGCACGGCGTGGACGTGCGCTTCCAACCGCCCCCTTTCGCCCACACCAAGCTCTTCCTGGTGGACGGCTATTATGCCCTCATCGGCTCGGCCAATCTTGACCCGCGCAGTCTGCGACTTAACTTCGAGTTGGTGGTCGAGGTCTATGACGGCGGGTTCACCGGGGGGCTGCTGGAACGCTTTGCCGGGACCTTCTCCGTGTCCCGCCGCACCTGTCTGGCGGAAGTGGACGGGCGCAAGCTCCTGCCCCGCACCCGCGACGCCTTGTGCTGGCTTTTTTCCCCATATTTGTAGTAGGCTGGGAATATGCCCCTCTCCATTGTCCGTCGCTTTGCGACGTTCTTCGCGGCTTCGGCCGCCCTGCTTCTGGTGCTTGCGGCCACCCTGGCGCTGGTGGTGCTGCTGCCCGGCGAGGCCCTGGCCTGGGGGCCGGGGGTGCATCTGGCCATCGGCAACCAGCTGTTGCAGAACGCCGGAATCTTCGGCCCGAGCCTGGCGGCCCTGCTCACGGCGCATCCCCAGCCCTTTCTCTACGGCACGCTTTCCGCCGACATCTTCGTGGGCAAGGGCTGCCAGGCCAAGCCGGGGCACAGCCACAACTGGCAGGTGGGGCTGGAGCTGCTGGACAATGCGGATTCGGAGGGCCTGCGGGCCTACGCCCTGGGCTACGCCACGCACCTGGCCGCGGACGTCCTGGCCCACAACCACTACGTGCCCACCATGCTGACCCTGACTCCCGGCGGGGGCAAGCTCTCCCACGTGCTGCTGGAGATGCAGGCCGACCGCCGGGTGTACTGGAGCAGCCGCCAGGCCAAGGGGCTCTTCCAGGCCCTGCGCTACGAAGCCCAGGACGAGCTCCTGCTGCGCACTACCCGGCGCCAGCGCTGGCCCTTCCTGCTCAAGAAGCAGCTCCTGAAGAGCACGGTCCGCTTCACGGGCAACAAGAACCTGCGCAAGCCCTTGAGCAGCCTGCGCAAGATGCTGCCCATCGTGCCCCCCATGGGCGCGGTGCCGGAGGAGAACGGCCTGCCCTCGGACGTGGACGCCGCCGTGCGGGTCTGGAACAATCAGGAGTATCTGCTGCGCATGCTGGACCTGAGTCTGATCCTGGCGCGGGAGGCGGTGCTACAGCCCCAGGTCTGCCTGGCCCGGGAGTTCGACCCCATCGGCAGTACCAACATCGCGGCGGTGCGGGATTTGCGGCGGCTGGGGCCGAGCATCGGGGGCATTCCGCCCGAGGACTACTTTCCCCTGCCCCCACAGTTGCAGCGCTTCGCCCTGGACATGGACATCCTCAAGGAGGCCCGGGCCCTGGGCGAAGGCGAGCAGCTCAGGACCAGGGATTGACGCTCGGGCAGCGGCGCCCGGCAGGAACGCGGCGCGCGGGGGGCGTCACGCCACGGAGAGCCTCCGCAGGGGCTGCGAAAAAGTCCTAGCGCCCGTAGACCGCGTCCAGGATTTCCTTGCCCCCGGCGGCCAACACCTCGTCGGCCAGGCGCAGGCCCAGGTCCCGGGCCTCGGCTGCCGGGGCCTCGGCGCGCCTGCGGATGATCAGGGAGCCGTCCACCGCGGCCACCAGCCCTTCCAGGCGCACCACGCCGTCTTGCAGCTCGGCATGGGCCGCGATGGGCACCTGACAGCCGCCCTCCAGGCCGAAGAGAAAGCCCCGCTCGGCGGTGACGCAGATGCGGGAGTGCTCGTGGTTCAGGCTCTCCAGCAGGGTCGCGGTCTCGGCGTCGTCGGCACGAAACTCCAGACCCAGGGCCCCCTGCCCCACGGCGGGGAGGAACTGGGGGGGGCGCAGTCGGCTCATGCGCGGGGCCTCGAGGCCCAGGCGATTCAGGCCCGACGTGGCCATGACGATGGCGTCGAACTGCCCCTCCAGGAGTTTGCGCAGCCGGGTGTCCACATTGCCGCGCAGGTTCTCCACCCGCAGGTCGGGCCGCAGGGCCAGGAGCTGGGCCTGACGGCGCAGGCTGCAGGTGCCTACGTGGGCGCCCTGGGGCAGGGCCTCCAGGCTGTCGTGATGCACGCTGAGCAGGGTGTCGGAGAGGTCCTCGCGCTCGGGCACCACTCCCACCACCAGCCCCTCGGGCTGCACCGCGGGCACGTCCTTCATGCTGTGCACCGCCAGGTCGGCCCGACCGTCCAGCAGGGCCTCCTCGATCTCCTTGACGAAGAGCCCCTTGCCGCCGATCTTGGCCAGGGGCGTGTCCAGAATCTTGTCCCCGGTGGTCTTGAGGGGCAGCAACTCCACCGCAACCCCGTGCCGGGTCTCCAGCAACCCTTTGATGTGGTTGGCCTGCCACAGGGCCAGCTTGCTGCTGCGCGTGGCGATGACGAAAGTTCTCATGTCGCTCGTGGGGTTCAGGGTGGGGCGGAAAAGGGCAGGTCAGCAGGTGCTGCAGTTGCCGCCGGAGCAGCCGCCGCAGGAACGTCCGGAACTGCGCGGCGCGGCCATGCGGTGCACGGGGGAGTTGTCGGCGCTCTTGAAACGGCAGCAGGAGAGCAGCTTCTCGGTGTCCGTCACCCCGCAGGCGGGGCAGTGCACGGGGTCGCTGTCCCGAAAGACCAGCTCCTCGAATTCCTGGTTGCAGGCACGGCAACGATACTCGTACATGGGCATGACTCGATCCTCCACTCGGTGAAAATAATGGGATGCGGCAGCGCACCGCCGCATAAGGAGTTATTGCTTGGCGGGGAAAGTACAAGACCTTCCGCTCCAGCGGCCAGGCCGCCTGGACCACGCTTGACCCGTGGCCGTGCTCGTGACTTCGAGCTCCAAAATGCCAGCACTTGGCGTGCTTCAGAAATAAATCAGCCCCCGCTGCCGTCAAGGGGCGCTTCGAGATAGGGCGTCAGCTCCAGCACCGCCTCGAAGAGGTAGTAGTCCACCAACCGACAGAGCAGGTGCCCCACGGTGATCTGGACCTCCTGCACCAGGGGCGTGTTCGTACTCTCCACCAGCAGGGGATAGTCGCACAAGGGCAGCATCTCGCCCCCACTGCCGCCCAGCAGGCCGACGCAGGTCAGGCCCTTTTCCGTAGCGGCAGCCAGGGCCCTGACCACGTTGGGACTGTTGCCGGAGGTGGAAATGCCCACCAAAACGTCGCCGCGCAACCCCAGGGCCTGCACCTGCTTGGCGAACACCTGCTCGAACCCGAAATCGTTGCCGATGGCGGTCAGGGCCGAGGTGTCCGTACTCAGGGCAATGGCCGGCAAGGGGGGGCGGTCCAGCATGAAGCGGTTCACCAGCTCCGCGGCCAGGTGCTGGGCATCGGCCGCACTGCCGCCGTTGCCGCAGAAGAGGATCTTGCCCCCCCTGGCCAGACAGGCGGCCAGCACCTTCCCCACCTCCACCACCAGGGTGGTGTTGCGTTCGAAAAACTGCTCCCGCAGCTTCACGCCGTCCTGGGCGTGTCGGCTGACGATCTTCGCGGCGTTGTCCGCCATGGCGCTCTCCCGGCTGATGTGGAAAAAGCCCTTACTCCATTTGGCCTTGTGAGGCAAGGCGAGGGGGGCGAGCGCTCAGGCCTTGCCCGTCCGCTCGTCCTCCAACTGGCTCTGCACGGCCTGGGCTGCAGCTGCGGCCAATTGCCGGGCCTTTTCCGGCTCGCCCGCGTAGCCTTCGTCCAGGACCACGGAGACCTTGCGGTGGGCGAAGTGGATGCCCGCCTCGTCGAAGTAGCGGCGCAGCTTGCCCCAGATCCACTTGCGCAGGGTGAACTGCCCCCCGGGCTTGGTGGTCATCTTGATGCGCATGCGCAGGCCGTAGTCCTCGATCTCCTTGACGCCCTGGTCCTTGACGTCGCCCAGCATCAGGTCGGCCAGCTCCGGAATCTCCTTGAGCTCCTTGTTGATGCGCTTGACGATCTTCTTGACCTGCTGGACGTCCGTGTCGAAGGGCACCAGGTACTCCAGCTTCATGATGGCCCAGTCGCGGGTCAGGTTGTTGACCATGCTGATGGAGCCGTAGGGCACGGTGTACAGGGAGCCGCGATGGTGTCGCAGCTTGAGGGAGCGCACGGAGATGCCCTCCACCGTGCCCCGCGAGTGCCCCAGGTCGATGTAGTCGCCGATTCGGAAGGCGTCGTCCATGAGGAAGAAGACCCCGGAGACCACGTCCTTGACCAGGGTCTGGGAGCCGAAGCCCAGGGCGATGCCGATCACCCCGGCCCCGGCCAGCAACGGGCTGGTGTCCACGCCGATGGCGGAGAGCACGATGAGGGTGACCACCACCACCAGGGTCACGAACACGAAGCGCTTGAGCAGCTCCAGCAGGGTGGAGAGCCTGGCCCCCATGGCGGTGCTGGTGTAGGCGTCGAGCCCCGTGCTCGCCGTGGCCAACTGGGCCCGCAGCCGCCGCTCGATGGCGGCCTTGGCAAAGGCCCAGAAGGCATAGGCCAGCAGCAGGGTGACCAGAACGCTGAAGGCCCCCTGCACCACCCGCTCGGCCAGTGGGAGTTTGACATCCCAGATCACCGTGAGCACCGTGAGGAAGGCCGCGAAGAGCACCACGCCCAGGGCCTTGCTCAGCACGCGCCGGAAGCGGGCCACCGGAGAATCTTCCGGCGTGGGGTCGCCCAACGGCAGGACCTGCTCCACGGGAGCACTGGGGGTGGCCTCTCCCGCGGGTGCGTCCTGGTCCTCGGCAGCACCGGGGGTGGCGTCGCAGGCCTGGGCCGCTACGGCGGCGGCACCCTTGGCGCCGGGCTCCAGCTTGGCGTCCCGGGCCAGGATACCGGTTTGCGCCACCAGCCTGTCCGCGGCCCAGCTCACCATCAGATAGGCGGGAAAGGCCAGGAAGGTCAGGATGGCGGGCAGCATGGACAGGCGCCCGGACGCCAGGACGTGGGCCATCCAGAACAGCCAGAAGAAGAACACGTACCCGGTGATGATCACATGCCAGGACCCGGCCAGCTGCCAGCGCAGGGTGCCCTCGGGGAAGGCGTCGCGCAGGGCCTCGGCCACTTCCCGGGCCTTCCAGATGGAGACCAGGGCCACGGTCAGCACCAGCACCAGCCCGGTGCCCATGAGGGTCAAGAGATACACGGCCTCGCTGGCCGAGGTCAGCTGCAGCACGCCGCAAATGGCGAGCCCCAGCCCGGCCTCCAGGACCAGGACCTGGACGATACGGTAGAGCTGCCGGGCCGCCGCGTCAGTGAAAGGCAGCAGCCGCAGGGACCCTGCGTCCGGCACCAGCACCAGGCGCACCAGCCAGAGTACCAGCTCGAAGAAGACCACGATCACCAGGAACAGGAACAACACGGTGCGGCTGGCAACGGCATCGTGGAACACCGCCAGATAGAGCAGCACCGTGACCAGGGCCGCCAGGAGCAGGACCAGGAGTTCCACGACTCCCTTGAGCAGCAGCCTGAGCAGGCGCGCCCCCAGTTTCGGACGATCCGCCGTGGTGGTCAGGTCGCACAGCAGGCCCCGCAGCTTGTAGCGCAAGAGGCGCTTGCAGCCCCACCAGACCACGAACAGGGCAGCCAGCCCCCAGAGCATGGCCGGCACCGGGAGGGCCCCCCGCTCCGCCAGCATTTGGCGCAGGTCCTCGGGGAGTAAATCCCCGGCCCGGGGCGTGCCGGACACCACTTCCTGCACCCGCTGGCGCAGGAAGTGGACGTGCTCGCGCAACCCGTCCAGCCACTGTACGAACTTGGGCTTCTGCGGGCCCGCAGGGGGCGGCGTCGCCGACTCCGCCAGGGTGGCGATGAGCAGACGGCGCACCTGCTCGTCGCTCATGGCGGCCAGCAGCGTGTGCAGCTTGTCGGGGCTGACCGCCAACAATTCCTCGGCCGTGAGGGGTTTCTGCTCCTCACTTGCGGCGGCGGGCGTCTTCTTGGTCGTGGCGTGGAGGAGCAGACTCTGCTGCGGCGAGACGGCCTCCAGCCGAGTCGGGAACCAGAGACAACACACCAGCAGCAACAGCGCCGCGCCGGACCAGAACCCTTTCATATCCACCCCCTCCTCCGCAATGTTGACAGCATCCCGACGGCAGCAATCATTCAGGAACCGAGAAACCGACTGGTGAGCGTCTCCCAGTAGCCGCGATCCGCGCGCAGCCGCAACAACTCCACGTTCACCTGCTTGCGCAAGGGGCTCTGTGCCGGAAAGGCGAAGCCGTAGTCATCCTTCTCCACGACCATGGGCAGAATGACGATGTTCTTGGCCTGCCCTTGCACCCTGGCATACTGCAGCAAGGGGCGGTCGTGCAGCACCGCGTCCAGCTTGCCCGCGCGCAGGTCCTCCAGGGCC
>CAZNSV010000061.1:0-11523 GCA_964575775.1 uncultured Desulfovibrionaceae bacterium | reverse complement strand
CGGCTACCACGCGCTGCTCGAGACCCTGAACGCCGGCCGGAGCCCCGGGAAGGCCGCGGCCGGGATCCGGGTCTGCCCGGATATCGCGAGCATCCCTGCCCTGGTGGGGGCGGCGCTGTAGGGGTCAGAGGGCTACAGAATCAGGACGCCTGTTCTCAAGATGCCGGTCGATGACCCAGGCTGAGACGGCGAAGTGCTGACTGGCTGTTGCGGGGCCCTGCTGGAACAACCGTGAGAAATGGTTGGCTGCGATTGGCGTTGGTTGCGCATATTTCTTTGTAACCGTCAGCGCTCCGCCCCCCACAGGCCTTCCAGGGTCCGGACCAACTCGCGCATCCGCTCCGCGCGAAGATGGCGCAGCACCGCGAGCAGGCTGCGGGTGCGACGCTCGAGATCGGCCAGGTCGCCGCTGTTGTCCACCAGCAAGTCACAGGCGCGCAGCTTGGCCGCCTCGGGCCATTGCCAGGCTTCCAGGGCCGCCAGGGTCTCGGCGTCCCAGCCTCGGCTCTGGGCCAGGCTCTGCAACCGCAAGGAGCGGGGGCGCCAGACCCCCACCACCAGGTCCGCGGCCTCGCGGCGCCAGGCCGCTCCGGCCTCCAGCAGCAGGGGGATTTCCGCCACGGCCAGGCGTTGCCCCGCGTGCTCTTGCCAGAAGGCGTCCAGCTCATGGCGCACCAGGGGGTGCACCGCGCCTTCCACCTCGCGGCGCAGGTGCTCGTCCTGGCGCATGGCCATGAACAGGGCTTTCTTGTCCACGCTGCGGTTCTTGTCCTCCAGCAGGAAGCGCTCGCCGTAGCGCTGCATGAGGAAATTTCGACCTTCCCCGCCTGGGGCATAGAGCGCGGACACCGCGGCGTCGGCACTGAAGACCGGCACCCCGGCCTCGGCCAGCAGCTTGCCGAGGGCGGACTTGCCGCAGCCGGGCAGTCCGGTCACCACCAACCGCTGCACCCGGCGCGAGAGGCAGAGCGCGGTGCGCAGGAAGTCCCCAGGCGGGGGCAGGCGAAAGCTCAGGGCCTCGCCGCTCCAGGGATGCTCTAGGGCCAGCCGCCAGGCGTGCAGCAGCTGGCGGGGGGCCAGACGGGCCAGCACCTTTGGGGGGCAGGGGGCCTGGACCGGAGTGCGGGGGCCGTACACGGCATCGCCCAGGATGGGGTGCCCCAGATGCTGCAGGTGCACGCGGATCTGGTGGGTGCGGCCGGTGTGGATCCGCACGCCCAGCAGGCTCCAGGCGCGATCCGGTGCGGCGTGGAGCACGGTGTAGTCGCTGCGGGCCGGGCGTCCGCCCTTGGCCAGCACCGCCATGCGGGTCTTGTACACGGGGTGGCGCCCCAGTGGCTCGGTGATGCTGCCGGATGCGGGCCGGGGCACGCCCTGGACCAGGGCCAGGTAGTGCTTCTCCACCTGGCGCTCGGCAAAGGCCCGACTCAGGGCCAAGCGGGTACGTTCGTTGCGGGCGATGAGGATCAGGCCGCTGGTTTCCTTGTCCAGGCGGTGCACGATGCCCGGCCGCAAGGGGTGCATGCCCGTGGGGCCCCAGTCGTCCGAGGCTACGGCTTCAGTGTCTTCGCTCCCGGATGCTTCCGGGTCGATCTGGGCCACCAGCTCGGGGTAGCGGTGCAGCAGCCGGTGCACCAGGGTGCCCTGGGTCAGTCCAGGGGCCGGGTGCACGGTCAGCCCCGCGGGCTTGGCCAGCACGACCAGGTCGTTGTCCTCGTGGAGGATGTCCAGGGCACCGGCCTCGGGCACGAGCAGCGAGGGCGTGGCCGGGAGGTTCAGGGTCAGGGCCTCGCCCCCCCCGAGCAGGGTGTTGGGTTTGCGGCAGGGCGCACCGTCGAGCAGTAGGTCGCCGTTCTTGATCCCCTGCTTGATGCGCTCCCGGGAGAAGCCGCGTTCCTGCAACGCCGCGGCCAGATAGCGGTCCAGACGTTGGCCGGCGGCTTCGGGCGGAACCACGAGTTGAATCACGGGATGAGGCGGGGGCGAATGGGACATGGGTTCCTTGGGTGCGCCCAGGTTCTGGGCAAGTTCTGGGAAAGTTCAGGGCAGGTTCAGGTGGGGTCGGGCAGGTTTTGCTTGCCCGCCGCAAGGGCAGGCCGTACAACCCGAAGGCAATTCGGAGCGGCGCTTCGGCCTGGTATCCGAGCACAATAATGCCGAACATTTTGTGCTCTCCGTAGTAGCGCGCTCCACACGGGGGCGCAAGCAGGAATGGAGACGGCATGACCCTGGGGCTGTGTGCGGTGGTCCTGACCAAGGATGGCGAGCGGCATCTGGCGCGGTGCCTGGAGTCCCTGTCCTTTTGCGACGAGATTCTGGTGGTGGACTCCCAGAGCACGGACGCCACCCGGGAGATCGCCACGGCGCACGGGGCCCGGGTCCTGGTCCGCCCCTGGGAGGGTCCCTTGCCCCAGTTCCGCTTCGCACTGGCCGAGGCAGCCACGGACTGGGTCCTGAGCCTGGATCAGGACGAGTGGCTGAGCCCGGAGCTGGCCGCCGAGGTCCAGGCCCTGTTCCAACAGGGAGCGCCGCAATCCTTGGCAGGCTTCACCTGCCCCCGCCGTTCCTGGTACTTCGACCGTTACTTGAAGCACAGCGGCTGGTATCCGGACCGGTTGCTGCGGCTCTTCCACCGCCAGCGCATGGAAGTGCGCGCCTCCGGCCCCCATTATTCCTTCCACGCCCTGGGCCCCGTGGGGACGTTCTCCGGCGACATCGTGCACCACCCCTACGCGGGGCTGCAGGAGCACCTGAACAAGCTCAACTACTACACCCAGGAGGCCGCCCGCAGCCTGCATGAAAAAGGGCGTCGGGCCGGACTGGCCACGGCCCTGGGGCACGGCCTGGCCCGTTTCGTGAAAATCTACCTGCTGCGCCGGGGCTTCCTGGACGGCCGCGCCGGCTTGATCCTGGCCCTGCACGGTTTCTTCTACGCCTTCCACAAATACATCCGCGTGACGGAACTGGACCTGCCCCCGACACAAACGCGGGACGAGGCGCAATCCTTCAAGGATTGATTCAAGGTTTGGTGGGAGCTTGGGCGCCCTGGGCCGCGGGCTGAGCCCCTAGCCCCGGTCCTGCGGCTGTGGTCGTCTTCAGAAGCAGATTTCCATCCTGAAGCACGAAACGCCGCAGTGCCGCCCGGGTGGGGCAGCAGGGCGGATCCTGGGGGGTATGCTCCACCAGGCGCACCTGCAGTTCCCCGTCCCGCAAGGCCAGACTCTGCACGTCCACCCGCTGCCCCGGCCCGCCCAGTTCGGCGCAGGCCAGTTCGCAGGCCTGCCCCTCGCAGTCTTGCAGCAGGCTGAGCATGGTGCGCCAGGCACCATCCCCCGGATGGTAGAGGTAGACCACGGCGGCGGCGTCCGTTTGCTGTCCGGCTTCCGCTGCGGGGAGGGGACCCCAGGTTGCCAGGGTCAGGACGGCACCGAGGGGGCGCGAACCATTGTTCAGGGCCGGAGCCTGGTACAAGCCATTGGCGAGGGGGAGTGCCAGCCCCGGCTCCAGGCCGCAGCGCAAGGTGGCGTTGCCCAGGGCGCTTTTGTCCGGGCGCGGTTCGGCCTGGGGCGCAGGCTCGGTACCCTGGGCCGCCAAGCCTGGCACCCAGGGCGGCAGCACAAGCAACAGGAGCAGCAGCATCCCGGCGGGGCGCATCAGCCGTTCTCCAGCAGCTTGTCGGCCATGGCCTCGCCCTGGGCACCACCCCCGGCCATGCGGGAGAGCTCCTGGCGCACGGCCTCGCCCTCCAGGCGCTGGCAGCGAGTCACGGTCTGCCCCTCGATGACCTGCTTTTCCACCAGGAAGTGCCGTCGGGCCAGGGCCGCGAGCTGGGGCCAGTGGCTGATGAGCAGCACCTGCTGCCGATCGGCCAGGGCCTGTAGCCGTTCCCCCACGCGGGTCAGGGTGATGCCGCCCACGCCCGCGTCCACCTCGTCGAAGATCAGGGTGGGCAGCTCCGCCCGCCCCATGAGCCCGACAATGGCCAGGAGAAAGCGCGACAGCTCGCCGCCGGACGCGATCTTGTCCAGGGGTTGGGGCGCCTGTCCGGGGTTGGGCAGCCAGAGGAAGCGCACCCGCTGCTCCTCCAGGGGGGGCAGGCCCTCGGGTGCCGGGTACAGCTCCACGGGGGCGAATTCGCAGATGACCCGCACGTGCTCGGAAAAACCCAGCCCCCGCAGCTCCTGCTCCAGGGCCGCACTCAGGCGCTCCGAGGCCGCCAGCCGGGCGGCGTTGCAGGCGGCCAGCACCGCGGCCAGCTCCTGGGCCAGGCCGCGCTCCTCCTTGTCCAGCTGTTTGCGCTCCAGGCCGCAGGAATCGAGAAAGGAGAGGTTCCCCCGAATCTCCTCGCCCAGGTGCACGATTTCCTCCAGGGGGCGCTTGAGCTTGCGGCGCAGCTGATTGAGGGCCCAGAGCCGGGCCTCGATCTTTTCGGTGTCGTCACCGGGATCCGAGGTCTTTTCCCGGCGCAGGCGTCGCTCCAGTTCGTAGAGCTGCAGGCGAAAGCTCTCCACCTGGCTCCGCTCCTCGGCATAGTCGGCACCCACCGCGGCCAGGGCGTCGATGCTGCGCTCCAGGCCACGGCAGGCCTCCAGGAGCCCGACTTCCGGGGTACAGAGCAGGTCCAGGGCCTGGTCCACGCTTTCCTTGGCCAGACGCGCCTGGAGCGCGGCCTGCTTGCGCTGCTCCAGGGCCTCTTCCTCGCCGGGTTTGGGATCCACCTTCTCGATCTCGCGCAGCTGGTATTCGAGGAGCTCCCGACGCTCCTGCAAGGAGCGCAGCCGCTCGTCCTGCTCCTGCTTGCGCTGGGCCAGGGCCCGCAGACGCTCCAGTAGGGCGTCCTTGGCCTTGAAGGGCGCGTCGTCCTCGAGAAAGGCATCCAGGATGCGGTTCTGGTAGGAGGGCTGCAGCAGGCGCTGCTGGCCGTGCTGGCTGGTGTGCAGGATCATGGCGGACTTGAGGGCCTTGACGGTCTCCTGGGAGCCCAATTCATCGTTGATGAACAGGCGCGAGCGTCCCGTATCGGCCGAGAGCTCCCGCCGCAGGACATAGTCGCCCTCGGGCAGGACAAAGAGGGCCTCCACCAGGGCCTTTTCGGAGCCGGGGCGCACCATGTCCGCACTGAGCTTGTCGCCCGTGAGGAAATTGAGGGCCTTGAGAATGAAACTCTTGCCCGCGCCGGTTTCGCCGGTGAGCACGTTCAGGCCTGGGGCGAACTCCAGGGCGATGTCCTCGATCAGGGCCAGACTGCGGATCCGTAAATACTCGAGCATGGGCGATATCCAGATTGCGAAGGGTTGCGGTTAGTTGTGCACCTTGGCGGTGGGGCTCTCCCCTTGGGCCAGGGCCCGGATGGCCGCGAGTACCAGCCCCCGGGGGTCGCTGCCCTGCAAGGCGCGGAAGAAACTCTCTTCCTTGCCCTGCTTACGGGCCAGGTCCCAGGCCAGAGCGATTTCCTCCAGCCCCTGACGTTGCCGGAAAGACTGCAGGTTGACCTGCCCCAGGGCCAGGGCGTGGCGCCAGTTCTCCCGGTTGCGCAGAGTGAGCTCCGAGAGGGCGCCCAACCGGAAAAAGCCGTAGCCCGGCATGCGGGCAAACAGGGCATCGAGTTGGCGCAGGGCCTCCTGGTTGAAGGGCTCCAGTTCCAGGGCCAGGTAGAGGCACTCGGCGGCCGAGGTGGGCAGATGCCGCTTGGCGTCGTACACCAGTCCGGGGTTGGCCAGGGCGCCCGCCCGCTTGAGGGCCTTGGCCCAGTACAGCGCCAGCTGCAGGGGGGTTTCCGGGCGCTGCGGCTCCTGCCCCTGGCTCTTGCAGTGTCGGTACCAGAACTGACAGGCCAGGCTCCACTCCTTGCCGAGCAGCCCCACGGCGCTACCGCAGAGGTTGGTCTCCAGATCCGCGCCGTAGAGGCCGGATTGGAGCACCCCCGCAGCCAGGGCGCAGGCCTCGTCCCGTCGCGCCTGGTGAACCAGGAAGCCCAGCCGGGCGCAAAGCATCTCGCTGCTCCCGGCCAGGCGCTGCAGGGCCATGTCCAGCAACTCCGGCTGGATGGCGAAGCGCTGTGCCCGGAAGAGGTTCCAGAGGGTCAGCCAGAAGGCCTGCTGGGCTTCCGCTCCCACCACGGAACAACGCCCCAACCCGTTGGCAAAGGCCAACAGGGTCCGGGCGCGATGCTCGGGCAGGTGTTCGCGCTGCACACGCTCCTGCGCGGCCCGCCCCATGCGTTCCGCCAGCTCGGGCCGGGCCAGGAAATAATCAAGCAACCCTTTAAGTTCCAGCACGTCCTGGTAGATCTGGATCTCCCGACCGGGGGCGAACAGCAGGTCCTGATCCTCCCCCACGGGCTGGGAAAAGACCAGACAGCCGCAGGAAGCCGCCTCCAGGAGCCGGAAATTCACCTCGTGCAGGATGCTCTCGTTGGGCGCCAGGCGCGTTTCGCCGTACAGCTCCAGCATCACCCGGGGGGGCAGATCCTGGCGCACCGTGGCCTGGTAGTGCTCCTCCAGGAACTGGGCCAGCCACTTGCGCAAGGGGCGCTGCTCCGTGATGCGCCCCACAAAGGAGACCCGATGCTGTCGCTGGGCATGCGGCTTCCAGGGCAGCACGGCGCCGAAGGAGGGCAGGCGCAGCACCGGAGGCAGGGGCACCTTGACCTGGTGCAGCAGGCTGGCATGGGGCGTGGCCACGGCATCGAAGAGGCGCAGATAGGGCAGGTGCCAGAACAGGTTGAGATGCGTGTCGATGGACCAGAAAATCTTGGGGCAGGCAAAAGACTCCAGCCCTGCCAGCAGGGTGCGGGGGCCCAGGCTCTCCTGTTGCAGGATGAGTTCCGGCGCGAAGTCCCGCTCCCCGAGATAGTCCCGCAGGTCGAAGACCGGGCGCAGCTCGGTGGCGGGAATCTGCAGGACGTCGTGCCCCAGGCCCTTGAGGGCCGGGCCGAGAGGCGAGGCGACGGCACAGATGCGCATGCGGGGGGCTCTCCTCTGGAGTACCCGAATGGGGCGGTATTACAGCGAAAAAACAACGGCAACCCTCAAGGCGAACCCTGGGGCCTTGTTGGCCTCTGTAGTCGGAATCCGGCCAAATGGAAAGCCGGGGCTCAATGCCCGGCCTTGTCCGCCTCGCGTTGTTGCAGGCTGCGCTGGTAGCGCTTCCAACCGGGGCAAAAACGCGTATGCCAGCGCCAGAAACGCCCCCACAAGGAGTCGGGCCGGGCCTCGGCCTTGCGGCGGAAGGAACAGGTTTCGCACCGGTGGGTTTCGCTCATGAGCGCGCGCCTCCCCTTGCCGAGGTTTCAGGACTTGAGCCTGGGGTCCAGCAGGTCCCGCAGGCTTTCGCCCAGGAGATTGTAGCCCAGCACCGTGACCAGGATGGCCAGGCCCGGGAACAGGGACAGCCAGGGCGCGATGCCCAGCACGTCCTTGCCTTCCATGAGGATGTTGCCCCAGCTGGGCGTGGGCGGCTGCACCCCCAGGCCCAGAAAGCTCAGGGCCGACTCCGTGAGAATGGCCCCGGCCACGCCCAGGGTGGCGGACACCAGCACGGGGGCGATGGCGTTGGGCAGGATGTGCACGCCCAGGATGCGCAGGGCCCCCGCGCCCTGCAGCCGGGCCGCGGCCACGAAGTTGCGCTCCCGCAGGCTGAGGGTTTCGGCGCGCACCAGTCGCGCCACCCCCATCCAGGAGGTGAGCCCGATGACCACCATGATGTTGGTGAGGCTGGGCTCCAGAAAGGCGATGACGGCCAGGATCAGGAAAAAGGAGGGGAAGCAGAGCATCACGTCCACCCCGCGCATGATGCACTCGTCCACCAGCCCGCCGAAGTATCCGGCCAGCAGCCCCAGCACCAGCCCGATGGCCACGGCGATACCCACGGCCACGAACCCCACCCAGAGCGAGACCCGAGCGCCGTAGAGCATGCGCGAGAGCACGTCGCGGCCCAGGGCGTCCGTGCCCAGCAGGTGGCTGCCGCCCGGGGCCTGGAGCAGGGAGTTCACGTCCAGGGCCGTGGGGTCGTGGGGTGCCAGCCAGGGCGCCAACAGGGCCGCCACGCTCATGACCAGCACGATGCCCCCGCCCACGAGCAGCAGCCCGTAGCGCGACCAGAAGCGCCGGGAGAAGAGGGGGCTCACGAACCCTGCCCCCTGAGACGGATGCGCGGATCGGCCAAGCCGTAGCAGAGGTCGGCCAGCAGGTTTCCGGCCAGGGTCAGGATGGCGCCCAGCACCAGGTTGCCCATGATCAGGGGGTAGTCCCGGGCCATGACGCCCTGGTAGAAGAGCTGCCCCAGTCCGGGCAGGGCGAAGATGGACTCGATGATCACGCTGCCGCCGATGAGCCCGGGCACGGACAGGCCCAGGATGGTGATCACGGGGAGCAGGGCGTTGCGCAGGGCGTGCTTGAAGACCACGCTGCGGGTGGGCAGCCCCTTGGCCCGGGCCGTGAGGATGTAGTCCTGGCGCAGCACCTCCAGCATGCTGCTGCGCATGAAGCGAGACATGCCCGCCAGGCTGCCGAAGGTGTAGATGAAGATGGGCAGGGCCAGGTGCCGGGCCATGTCCCAGAGCTTGCCCAGGCTGCTCAGCTGCTCGTGATCCAGGGACTTGAGCCCGGAGATGGGCAGGATGGGGTACTGGATGCCCAACAGCAGCATGAGCAGCAGCGCCAGCCAGAAGCCCGGCATGGCGAAGCCCAGGAACACGAAGACCGTGCCCAGCCGGTCGAAAACGCTGCCCTGCCAATAGGCCGAGGCCACGCCGATGGGGATGCTGATGGCCATGGACAGGAACATGGCCACAACGTTCATGGAAAAGGTGAGGGGCAGGCGCTCCTTGATCTTGTCCCAGACCAGGCGGTGGTCGCCGCTCATGGAGCGGCCGAAATCCATGCGCACCAGACGGCTCACCCAGTTCACGTACTGCACGTGCAGGGGCTGGTCCAGGCCGTAGATGCGCTCCAACCGGGCCCGGGCCTCGGCCCCGGCCATGGGGTTGAAGGAGGTCTCCAGGTCCGTGGGCGAGCCCGGCGCCAGGTGGATGACCCAGAAGCTGACCACCGTGATGCCGAAGAAGACCACCGCCACCCACAGCAGCTTGGCACCCAGGCGCAAGCCCAGGTGCAGGGCGGTCTGCAGCGCCCGACTGCGGGCGGATTGGGCCGGGAGGGGCGCGGACGCCATCAGGACTCCTGTTTGCTCACCCAGATGCGCACCAGCTTCTCCTCCTCGGTCCACTGCGGACCGAAGCGCAAGGCCAGGAACTGGGCGAAGAGTTCGTCCACGAAGCCCACGAAACGCTGGATGAGGAAGACCTTTTCATAGAACACGGCATCGGGGTCGTCGCCCTCTTCCTGCTTCGCTTCCACTTTCGGGGTGCGCAGCCCGCTCAGGGTCAGGTCCTCGGCCTTGAGGGTGGTGCGCCAGACCTCCAACTCCCCGAGCTCCACGCGCAGCAGCATGCGGCTGACCTTCTTGCCCGTGGCCAGGCCCAGACGGGCCTCCTTGAGCTTGGAGGTGGGGCCGCTCACGGTGGCGGTCTCCACGTTTTCGCCCTCGCCCCCCTGAACACTGATGCGCTGCTCCACGTGGCACTCGAATTCCACGCCCTGGGCGGTGGCGAAGCGGCCGCCGGTCTGTTCGGTCTTGTACCAGAGCCAGGTGAGAAAATCCTGGCCCAGGATGATGTCTTTCATCTGCCCCAGATAGAGGTCCATGCGGTGCTCCGGTATCAGTCGGCGAAGCGCGCGGCTTCGACGGCGTCGAGTTTGGCCTGGGCCTGGGGGCCGAGCAGGCTCAGGGCGAGGAAGTAGGGGGTCAGCGGCTCCAGATGCAGGTCGAAGGTCTCGGTGAAGAGCTCCATGAACATTTCGCAGACCTTGGCGCTGGTGGAGTCGAACCAGATCACGTTGTCCTCGCGGTTCCAGATCACGTTGAATTCGGCGGGCACGGGCAGGCAACGGGCCCGGAGCTTGAGCGTCACCGTGTCCTTGATCTCCTTTCTCTGGTCCCGGGAGATGCCCTTGCGCCCCTCTTCCTTGGCCTTACGTTCCGCGGTGCGCACCGCGATCTGAAAGTGCTTCTTGAACACGGCGGGGGGCACGCGGCGGGTGTCCAGCCGCAGACTGAAGGCCAGATAGCTCCCTTTTTCCGGTGGCGCGGTCAGCCATTCGGTGTCCAGCCAGTCGTCGAAGCAGACCCAACCCCAGGAGCGCTCGTCGGCACTGCCGTCGATGTCCTGGATGGCCTTGCGCTTGAGCAGATCCGGGATCTGGTGCCAGAGGGTGTCCGGCACCTCGCTCACGATGCGGTAGCGGGTGAAGCTGTTGCTTCCTGCGAGAAAAGCCATGCGCGGCTCCTTGTGTGCGGTGACGTTGGTGGGGGGTTGTAGCGCATCTTGCCCGGCAACGCCAGTGGGCAGGCTTTCCCCAGCTGCTTGCGGGGCGAACGCCCCTGGTGCAGGATGCCTCGAGCACTTCGAGTCATGGCGTCCGGTCCGGGCGCAAACAGAAAACTGGGGCGCGTCACGAGGCAGCCGGAGACATGAACAGGTTGGGGATCATGGGTTGGGGGCTTGCGGCGTTGCTGCTGCTGGCGTCCACGGTACGGTGCGAGGAGGTCTTCGCCCCTTTCGCGCCGTTCGACGCCTTGGCGCCCATGCCCGGGCCGCCCGAGGTGGTGATTCCGGAATTTCGCGAGCGGCCGGAACAGCCCTGGGGCAGCGTGGTGGAGCCCACCGTGCACCCCGACCCCTACTTGGAGCCGCCGTTCCTGCCTTTCAGGCCCCTGGACCCCATTCCGGACGTGCCGTTGCCCCCGGTGCCGGAGGAGGTGTTCGCGCCCTATCTGCCCCTGGGGGGGCGGTGAGCCATCAGAAACGGCCGACGCTGATCTGCAGTCCGTCGTGGTCCGTGGCCTCGAGGGCAGATTCACTCCCGGAGGCCGCAAGCTGCAGCCGTTCCGCCGGAATGGCGTAGGCGGCCATGAGGTAGCGCTGCACCGCGTTGGCCCGGCGCCGCAAGAGGTCGGGATCACCCGAAGCGGTCTGTGTCTGCAAGGTCTGGGCGGCAATGACCATGCTCAGCTCCGGGCGCTGCTGCAGCATCAGGCCCAGGGCGTCCACCTGTTGCCGGGAGGGGCGGTCCAGGTCTCCGGTCTGAGCCTTGAAGCGCAGGGTGTAGCGCTGCTCAAGGGGCTCGTAGCTGGTGGTGTCCAGGCGCCCCTGCGGCATGCGGCTGGGGAACCGCGCGGGATTGTGCTGCTGCGGATCGGGACTGACGGTGACCGTGACGCGGCGGTTCAGGGAGCGCCCTTCCTCGCTGGCGTTGTCGGCCAGGGGCTTGCGGTCGCCATGGCCCTCGGCGCGCAGACGCTCGGGCCCGAGTGCGTACCGCTCCTCCAGATAGCGCTTCACGGCCTCGGCCCGCTGGATGGAAAGGATCAGGTTGCCTTCGGTGGAGCCCACATTGTCGGTATGCCCGGCGATCACGGCCCGGGTGCGGGGGCCGTACCAGTCCAGGAAGCGCCGGCCCA
>CAZNSV010000060.1:0-11549 GCA_964575775.1 uncultured Desulfovibrionaceae bacterium | reverse complement strand
GAACAGACGGCGCTGCATGTGCATCATGATGGCGTGATGATTGTTGTTGTTGGCGAAGATGAAGGTCAGGCTGGAGATGCCCCGCAGGATGGGCGGATGCCCGCGCTCGGCGATGACCAGCACGTTGTTCCCCAGGCCCGACCGCTCCAGAAACTCGTAGAGGATGTGGTAGTAGCGCGTGGCCGAGAGGGCCTTCATGGGGCGGTTCTGCGCCGCCCAGGGCCAGAACAGCAACAACATGCAGATGGCCGCTCCCACAGCCACGGCAGGGGCGTTGCGCCACCAGCGCCCCACAAAATACACCGCGTACACCGCGCATCCGGCCAGCAGGGGCAGGTAGATCACACCCAGGCGGGCCGTGATGGTCCCGACCAGGTCACCATGGTGATAGGCAAACTGCACGGCACTCACCAGGGCCAGCCCCAGCCCGAGGAACAGAGCCGCGGACCAGGCCCTGCGCCGCGCCTCCGGAGCCCCGGCCGTACCCCGCCAGGCCGACCAGAGCAGCACCCCCAGACCGAGCAGCGCCACGTAGAGCACGCCGGGCAGGAACATCTCCTGGCCGTCCAGGCCGCTCAACGCCGTCCAGGCCCTGCCCAGATGATACTGCAGATAGTGCAGCCCGAACATGGGGCCGCCGTGATCCAGCTGGTGGTGCTTGGGATCCAGGAACAACAGCTGCTGCCAGGCCAGAGGGATCATGGCCAGGGGCAACAGCCCCAGCCAGTACGGCAGGGCCCGCCACTGCGCCCTGGACAACAACAGCAGCACCAGCGCCAGCCCCGCAGGAAAGAAGAGCGCCGATTCGTAGCGACACTGGGCCAGCATGACCAGGGTGGCCAGAAAGGCCCCGGCCGTAACCGCGTCGCGCCGCCGCGCGAAGCTGTCCAGCAGCAGCAGCGCCAGGAGGATGAAGGCCAGGTTCAGGACCTCGAAGCCCCCGGAGGTGGCGGAGAGCACGAACACCGGATAGGCCCCCAGCAATATCATGCCTGCGTAGGCATAGGGCGGGGGCATGAGCCGGCGCAGCAACAGGAAGAACAGGAACAAGGCCGCGACCCCGGCCGCGAAATTCACCACGAAGCTGTTCTCCACCCGGTAGCCCGTGAGGGTGTGCGTCAGATAGACCAGGAAGGGATAGGCCAGGGTGCGCTTGTCGTAGACGTGGTGCAGATCGATGTAGATGCCCGCGCCGTAGTACCCGTTCTGGGGCACCCAGACCTCGTGCTTCTGGTACATGGCAAAGGCCAGCCCCGCGAGGTTGGACTCGTCGTACTCCACCCGGAAGTTCGGCGGCGTGGTGCTGAACATGACGCTGACCAGGACCAGGGCCAGGAGGCCGGGCCAGAGGGCGCTACGCCCCCACTCCTTGAGCCGCTCCCGCGCGCTGCAGACGTAGGCGGCCAGGCCCACGCCCCAGAGCAGGGTGCACAGCGCGATGCCCCAGAAGGCCCAGCGCTCGTACAGGGCATCCAGATCAGAGCCCGGGAGCAGGAAAAAGCCGAACAGGATGGCGGCCAGGCCGCAGAACACGGCCAGCCCAGGACGCACGTAGGTTCTCGCGAGCATAGTCGGGTTCGGGGCCAGGGCCGGTTAAGGTTGCCGTCCGGTTGCGGGGCGCAGCAGATCGCGCATGGCCTCGAGCTCGGTACGGACCTGGGCCAGGAGATCGGCGGACACGGACTCGCGGGCAGCCTGTTGCGCGGCCTGGCGCGCCGAGACCTGCTGGGCCAGTTCCTTGCGGGCGCCGTCGATGGTCAGCCCCCGCTCGTGCAGGAGGTGGCGGATGGAGCGCAGCAGGGCCAGGTCCTCCTCCGAGTACAAGCGCTGCCCTTTTTCCGTACGCTCGGGGTTGAGCTGGGGAAATTCGGTCTCCCAGAACCGCAGCACATAGCTCTTGAGCTGCAGCATGCGGGCCGCTTCCCCGATACGATAGGTCTTGGGCTCCTCCATCTCGCTCTCCTTGTGGCCTTGGCTCGCTCCCCCGGGCCCTGGGGACAGTCACTACAGGCGCAACGGTAGATTCTGCACCAGGGACTGTGACATTTTTTCCATTTCCTTGTCCACGTCTTTGTCCGTCAGCGTCCGTTTGGCGTGGCGGAAGGTCATGCGGAAGGTCAACTTGCGCTCTTCCTCGGTGGCGGAGGCCTCGCCCTCGGGCACGAAGACATCCACCAGGGCCACGCGCTCCAAGAGGGGCAGGCGCAGCCCCTCGATGTGCCGCAAGACCGTATCCACGGCCAGGCCCGGGGCCGCGGCCAGGGTGATGTCCCGGCGCACGGGCGGGAAGCCGGGCAGTTCCGCGAAGCGGACCCGATGCTCTTGCGCCAGGGTACGCAGCAGGTTCACGTCCAACTCGGCCAGCCACACGGGCTTGCGGGCGTGGTGCGCGTCGGCGATGTCCGGCAGCACGCAGCCCAGCACACCGGCCTCGCGCCCCCCCACTTCCAGCTTCACGGCCGGGGCCAGCCAGGGGTGCGTCTCCAGGCGGGTGAAGGTGCCGCGCTCGCCCGCCAGGAACTCCAGCAGGTGCTCCACCAGCCCCTTGAGGTCCTGGTAGTCGGCCTCCTCGGGCTTCCAGGGCCAACCATCCTCCCAGCGGTTGCCGTAGAGCAGGATGCCCAGGCGCACGGGCTCCCGGGCCGTGGTCTCGGAAGCGGCGTCGGGCCAGAAGACGTGGGCCAGCTCGAAGACCCGCAGCCGGTCCACGCCGTGGGAAAGGTTGTGCCGCAGGGTCTGCAGCAGACCGGGGGCCAGCACGGGGCGCAGCACGTCCTGCTCGTCGGACAAGGGGTTCTTGACCGGAATGCGCCCCTCCTGGGGAAGGTTCAGGCGGTCCAGGTCGCGCTGCCCCACAAAGCTGTAGTTGACGGCCTCGCTCAGACCCAGCCCCATGCCCCAGCGCTTGAGCCGCAGGTTAAAGGCGTACTCGCCCTGCAGCTTGCTTTCCGGCGCCGGTTCCAGGGAGCGGGAGACCTGGGGCAGCCGCGCGGGGATGCGGTCCGCGCCGTAGACCCGCCCCAGCTCCTCGATGAGGTCCACCTCGCGCTCCAGGTCCAGCCGGTGGCTTGGGGCGCTCACCTCCCAGGCGGCGTTGCCCTGCTGCACCGTGCAGCCCATGTCCTCGATGACCCGGGCGCAGAAGCTCTCTTCCAGGGGCAGCCCCAGGAGCTTGCGGGCCCGTTCGGGCCGGAACACGATGTGTGCGGCCTGCCAGGGGCGCGGCTCGGCCTGCACCACCCCGGCCAGCACGCGCCCTCCGCCCAGTTCGGCCATGAGCGCGGCGGCGCGGTTCAAGGCCCGGAGCGAACCCGGCTGGTCCACGCCCCGCTCGAACCGGTAGGAGGCCTCGCTGGGCAGGGACAGACGCCGCGCGGTCTTGCGGATGGAGCCGGGGCGGAACACCGCGGACTCCAGCAGCACGCCGGTGCTCTGGGCGTGCATCTCGGAGTTCTCGCCCCCCATGACCCCGGCCAGGCCCACGGGCTGCACGCCGTCCCAGATCAGGATATCGTCCTTGGTGAGGCGTCGCGCCTGGCCGTCCAGGGTGGTGAAGACCTGGCCCTCTTCGGCCGGGGCCACGCGGATCATCCCGCCCGCCAGCCGGTCCAGGTCAAAGGCGTGCAGGGGCTGCCCCAGCTCGAGCATGACGTAGTTGGTGATGTCCACCATATTGGAAATGGGGCGCTGCCCCATGGCGATGAGCCGGTAGCGCAGCCAGGCCGGAGAACGCCCCACCCGCACGTCCTTGATGATCCGGGAACGGTACACGGGGCAGAGGTTCGGGTCGTCGATGACCACGCGCATCAGGTCCGCGGCCGCGGCGGCGTCCTCCTGCAGCCGCACCTCGGGCAGGCGCACGGGCAGGGAAAAGGCGATGCCCACTTCCCGGGCCAGGCCCAGCATGCTCAGGCAATCGGCCCGGTTGGGCGTGACGCTCACGTCCAGCACCACCTCGTCCAGGTTCAGCGCCGCGATGAGGTGCGTGCCCGGCACCAGAGCCGGGTCCAGCACCATGATGCCGCTGTGGTCCTCGCCCAGCCCCAGCTCGTCCTCGGCGCAGATCATGCCCCGGGACTCCACGCCGCGCAGCTTGGCCTTCTTCAGGGTCTGCCCCCCAGGCAGGGTGGCACCCACAGGGGCAAAGGCCACCTTCTGCCCCGCCGCCACGTTGGGCGCGCCGCAGACCACCTGCAGCACCTCGCCCAGTCCGGCTTCCACGCGACAGACGGACAGGGAGTCGGCATCGGGATGCCGTTCGCAGGCGAGCACCTCGCCCACCACCACCTGGGCCAGTCCGGCAAAGGGGCGGCGAATCTCCTCGATTTCCAGACCCATCATGGTCAGGCGGTCGCCCAGGTCCTGCAGGGAACCTTCGTAGGGCACGAACTCGCGCAGCCAGTTTACGCTCAAATACATAGGGGGCAGCCTCCGCTGGGCAGAATGACGCGCCCTCCGGACAGGAGCGCGCAAGGCGCGTACGTTCGCCCAAAGTGGCCGCGCCTGTCAACATCCCGCCGGGCAACCTCTTGCCACTCGGGGGGCAATGTGAGAGGGAATGCGGATTCACAACAATCGTCACCCCTAAATCCTGCAGAGGAGCGGAGCAATGGGCAGCCAAGGTCTGGTTGTGGCAGTGGCCGGCGCCACGGGCGCGGTGGGCAGAGAGATGCTTTCTGTCCTGGAGCAACGGAATTTTCCCGCCAAGGAAGTCATTCCCATGGCTTCGTCGCGCTCGGCCGGCACTACCCTGACCTTCAAGGGGCAGGAGCTGGTGGTACGCGAACTCAAGGAAGACTCCTTCGCGGGCGTGGACCTGGCCCTGTTTTCCGCCGGGGGCTCCACCTCCGAGAAATTCGCTCCCTTTGCCGCGCGCAGCGGCTGCGTGGTGGTGGACAACTCCAGCGCCTGGCGCATGGACGACCGCTGCCCCCTGGTGGTACCCGAGGTCAATGCCGCCGATCTGGACTGGCACCAAGGCATCATCGCCAACCCCAACTGCTCCACCATTCAGATGGTGGTGGCCCTCAAGCCCCTGCACGACGCGGGCACCATCAAGCGCGTGGTGGTCTCCACCTACCAGGCCGTGTCCGGCACCGGGCAGAAGGCCATCAAGGAACTGGAGGAGCAGGTGCGGGCCCTGTTCTCCCTCAGGGAGCCGGAGGTCACGGTCTACCCCTACCGCATCGCCTTCAACTGCCTGCCCCAGATCGACGTCTTCCTGGAGAACGACTACACCAAGGAAGAGATGAAGATGGTGCACGAGACCGTGAAGATCATGGGCGACCCCGGGATCAAGGTCACGGCCACGGCGGTGCGCGTGCCGGTGTTCTACGGCCACAGCGAATCCGTGAACATCGAGACCGAAAAAAAGATCACGGCCAAGGAGGCCCGGGCCATTCTCAGCCAGGCCCCCGGCATCCAGGTCCTGGACAACCCCTCGGAGAAGATCTACCCCATGCCCCTGGACGCCGCGGGCAACGACGAAACCTTTGTGGGGCGCATCCGCGAGGACGAGACCATCGCCAACGGCCTGAACCTCTGGGTCGTGGCGGACAACATCCGCAAGGGTGCGGCCCTCAACGCGGTGCAGATCGCCGAAACCCTCATGGCCCGCGACCTGGTGCGCGTCACGGACCGCAACGTCTTCTAGTGTATTTTCGCCTTGAAACAAGGCTCACTCCTGGAACATCCGCCAATTGTTACAGGAAAATGCAGAAGAGCATCAGACCATATTCCATGGCACAATGCTCAATAAGGTCGAGACATCATGCCGGAACTACTGGATAGCGAAGCGTACTTGCCCCGTCTGCTGGCCGCGCCCAGACCGGGGAGCGACAAGATGCTGGTCTTCTACGACCACCGCGTGGGCGCCTTTTGCCGCGACCCGCGCCTGCTGCTCATCCCCATGGACGACCACATGGTGCACCGCGGGGACGGGCTGTTCGAGGCCCTGAAGTTCGTGGGGCGCCGCCTCTACCAGCTGGACGCCCACCTCAAGCGGATGCAGGGCTGCGCCAAGGCCATCAAGCTCACGCCCCCCTGCAGCTGGGAGCGCCTGCGCGAGCTGTGCCTGGAAATCTGCGCCGCCACGGACCAGCCCGACGGCATGCTGCGCATCTTCCTGGGGCGCGGGCCCGGCGGCTTCGGCATCGATCCCGCCGAGACCGCCTTCAGCACCCTCTACCTGGTGGTCTACAAGCTGAGCCTCAAGCCCGAAGAGGTCTTCGCCAAGGGCGTCACGGCCTGCCGCAGCGAGATTCCCGCCAAGCAGAGCTACATGGCCCGGGTCAAGTCCACCAACTACCTGCCCAATGCCCTGATGCGGCTGGAAGCGGCGGAAAAGGGCTGCGACTTCACCCTGACCTACGACGCCCAGGGTTTCCTGGCCGAGAGCAGCACCGAGAACGTCTGCCTGGTGGACCAAAACGGCGTGCTGATGGTGCCGGACCTCTCCAACTCCCTCACGGGCACCACCCTCATGCGGGGGCTGGACCTGATCAAGGACGAGGTCCGCGTGCAGTTCAAACACATCCGCGAGGATGAGCTCTACCACGCCCGGGAGATCATGCTGGTGGGCACCACCATCGACTCCCTTTCCGTGGTGCGCTACAACGGCAAGCCCATCCACGACGTGCGCCCCGGCCCGGTGAGCAGGCGCATGCGCGAGCTGCTCATGCAGGACCTGGCAGATAGCGGCATCCCTCTATAGGTTCTGCCCACAAAAACCAATCAAGCCCGGCCGGAGTCTCTGCTCCGACCGGGCTTGTGATTTTCAGCATGGATCGGCGCCCAAATCAGGGGCGCCCTGCTCAGGCCGCCTGCTCCCCACTGCGGCTGTCCACCTCCCGGACCGCCTCGGCCACGTCGTGGGTGGAGAAGACCTGGTCGATGTCCAGCAGGATGATGAAGCGCTCCCCGTGCCGGGCCATGCCCTTGATGTAGCGGGCGTCGATGGCCGTGCCCATTCTGGGGGCGGGCGCGATCTCCTCGGGCTGGATCTCCAGCACCTCCTGCACGGAATCCGCCAGGGTGCCGATCACGGCCATGTCCCCGGCAATGCGGTGCTCGGTGATGATCACGCAGGTGTTGATGCCCATCTCGGTGCGGCTCATGCCGAACATCAGCCGCAGGTCCACCACGGGCACGGCGTGCCCGCGGATGTTGATGACCCCGCGCATGTAGTCCGGAATGCGCGGAATCTTGGTGATGTTCTTGTCGTCGATGATCTCGCGCACCGAACCGATGTCCAGGGCGAAAAGCTCGTTGCCCAGGGTGAAGCTCAGGTACTGGTGCAGCTCTTCTTGCGTTTGGCTCATGGCGTCCCCCTGCTCGCGTCCCAGCCTGGCGGCGGGCAATAGGTCAGGAGCATTCCCTGACCACGATTCTCCATTGCGGCACTCCCGGTGTCACTTCCCGGCAGGTACAGGGAACCTGCCGGGTAGGCAACACCACTGCATGCGGCTTTTTCGACACGATCACCGCCCTGCGGGGAGGCCGGACCGCTGCCCCCGGGCTCAGAAGCGCTCGAAGTCCTCGTCCGAGGCGTCGCCCAGTTCCAGGGACACGCCGCTGCCCGCAGCTGCGGGCTTGGCCCCAGCCTTGGCGGGCTTGCGCGCCTGAGGCCGGGCCGGGGGCAGCGCCTTCATGGGACGCCGCTTGCTCTGGGCGGCTCCGGCGCCAGAGACCCGGAAGAAGGTCATGGTGCTCATGAGCTGCTCGGCCTGGCTGGAGAGTTCTTCGGAAGTGGAGGCCATTTCCTCGGAGGCCGAGGCGTTCTGCTGCACGACCTGGTCCAGCTGCTGGATGGCCTTGTTGATCTGGTCCGCCCCCGCGTTCTGCTCATTGCTGGCCGCGGCGATTTCCTGGATCAGCTCGGCGGTGCGCTGGATGTCCGGCACCATCTTGGAGAGCATCTGTCCTGCGTTCTCGGCCACCTGCACGCTGGAGGAGGAGAGTTCGCTGATCTCGGCGGCGGCGGCACCGCTGCGTTCGGCCAGCTTGCGCACTTCCGCGGCCACCACGGCGAAGCCCTTGCCGTGTTCACCGGCCCGGGCAGCCTCGATGGCGGCGTTGAGGGCCAGGAGGTTGGTCTGGCGGGCGATCTCCTCGATGATGGAGATCTTCTCCGCGATGTTCTTCATGGCCTCCACGGCCTGGGACACGGCCTGCCCCCCCTGCTGGGCGTCCTGGGCGGCCTTGATGGCGATCTGCTGGGTCTGTTGGGCGTTGTCGGCGTTCTGGCGGATGTTGGAGGTCATCTGCTCCATGGAGGAGGAGATTTCCTCGACGCTGGCGGCCTGCTCCGTGGCGCCCTGGCTCAGGCTCTGGGCCGAGGAGGACAGCTCCTCGCTGCCCGAAGCCACGTTGTCCGTGGCGGTCTGGACCTCGGCCACCACGTCGCGCAGGCGGTCCACCATTTCGTTGAGGGCCTGGGCCAGGGTGCCCACCTCGTCCTTCTGCTGGATGTCCAGCTTCTGGGTGAAATCGCCCCCGGACATGGCCTGGGCGAAAGCCACGCCCTTGATGATGGGGCGCGTGATGGAGCGGGTGAGCACGATGGCCACCACGATGCCGATGAGAGCGGCAATGGCCAGGCCCACCATCATGACCGTCTCGGCGGTGCGCAGGTTCGCCACAGCTTCGTCGGCAATGGTGATGGTGTGTTCCATCCCGGCCACCGCGGTCTGCTTGGCGGCGCGCAGGACCTCGGTGCCCACGTCGGTGCGCAGCCTGTTGATTTCGTTGAGCCTTGCCCAGTTGGCGCCGTAGTCCAGCATGTTGGTCTTGTAGGCGTTGGCCGCGGTGCGGATGGTGTCCAGCTGTCTGAGGTTGGCCTCCTGGCGCGTGGTTTTGCGGATCTCGTCCAGGAGCTGCTCCATCTTGGGAAAGTTTTCCTGGGCTTCCTGGAAGATGGCCGGCTGGCCCAGGGCCCGGGCCCGGAAATTCTTGATGCGGGTGTCGTTGCCCAGATCGATGACGTCGTTGATCGCGGAGATCTTGTTCAGCCGTTCTTCGAGCTTGTAGGTGGGCGTTTCCTCGCCGAACTCACGCTTGAGGGCCTCTTCCTGGCTGTGCAGGAACGCCGCACACTCCCGCATGTAGGCCACGGCTGCCTCGAACAACTGGGTGTTCAGCTGGTCCATAGTCTTGATCAGGGTCTCTGTCTCGTCCATGAGCCCCTTGTACTGCGCGGTCTTGTCCATGGCCTCGGCCACGTTGGCCTTGAGCGCCACCAGGGCCGGGAACTTTTCGGCATGGAGCCGGGCCTGCTCCAGGAAGCCTTCCAGATTCTTCAGGTACTCCCGCGAGCTCTGCAGAAACGATTCCTGCCGGGAGAGGCCGTAGCCACGCATGTCGTACATCAAGAGCAGGGCGTTGCGCTCCACCTCGTTGGCGATGCTCACTTCCGGCACGTACTCCTGGGCCAGCCTGGTGGAATCGTGTTCCACCCGGATCATATTGAAGACGGCCATGCCCCCCAAGGCACAGGCAATGACGATGAGAAAACCGAATCCGAACCCGATCTTGACCGCCAGCTTGAGATTCTTCACGTGCCAGTCCTCCTCGCTCCATACAGCGGTTCCGAAGATGCAGGGAATGCCGGCTGTTGCCGCAGGCGCGCGCCCGGCGCTGCGCCCGATGAAAGGTTCCCCCCTTTCTTGCTCCCTTGGCCTGCCCCCTTGCCCGAACAGAGCCGGTCAGACCCATGTCACACCCTGACGACTGGAAAACCCTTCCGCTGAACCGACACATCCAAGCCGCAACCTGCAGCATGCCCGTCCAAAACGAAAGGAAAGGGTTTTCACTACCTAAGATACGAGATCATTGGCCTTGGAGGCAAGGATTATTTTCTTTTCTTCATAATTTCCGCCTAGGTTCATGGGGAAAGTCCGTCTCGAAACTCCGGCGGAAACCGCTTGCCGCGAGGGCCGCGAGACCGTATTCTACCCCTGTTCACCGCAGAAACCCGGCACCCCCAACCCTTCCCGAGGGAGCGCACATGAAACTGAAGATCGAGATTTCCGGACATTTGGAGCGGATCATCGTCACCAGCATGCCCCAGCGCTTCATCCACAAGGTCTTCCGGCACTGCCTGGGCAAGAACAACACGCCCTACTTCGCCAACAACTGCTTCAAGGGCGTGCTCTACTTCGACTACGAAATGGCTGCCAAGTTCGCCCAGGCCGTGAATTTCCCCTGGAGCACCTGGAAGGAGGCCAAGGCCATTCACCAGACCCAGGGCTACCTCTTCGAGCAGCACCTGGACATCACCTGCCGCCTGGACCACGGCCCGCGCACGCCCCTGGCCTTCACGGCCCTGGAGACCGAGACCCGCGCCGTGGAGCTGGACAGCGCCCTGGCCGCCCTGGGGCCGGATGAAATCTGCATCCTCCTGGGTTCCGTGGACAAGGGCTCCGAGAGCTTCGAACTGGAGATCGAGGCGCCCTTCGATGCGGGCAAGCTCCTGGTCTCCCTGCACAGCCTGGAAAACTACAAGATGCAGGACCTGCTCATCACGGGTATGCGCTACGACGGCCGGGCCATGCAGGCCGTGCCCGGCAAGCACGTGGGCAAGAACATGGTCTCGCCGGTGCTCTTTGCCAAGGACGGCCGCGAGCTGGACCTCTACGACTTCATGGGGCAGGACGACCTGGACCTCTAGGGCCGCGCCTGGCGGCCGACAGGCGTAGTGCGACACAAACCAAACACCTGTTCATTCTCATCAATACGCCGTATTTATCGGGAAAGGCAGCACGGAAAGAATATGACGCCACAGATCGAGCAGTATGTTTTCGGTTCCCTGGTCGTGGACGGGGAGCACTACAAGAACGACGTCCTCATGCTGGGGGGCGCCGTTTTCGGGGAATGGTGGCGCACCCAGGGGCATCTCTGCCAGGAGAGCGACCTGGAGGAGGTCTTTGCGGCCCGCCCCAAGGCCCTGGTCGTGGGCCTGGGCAGTTCCTCCCTCATGCGCCTGAGTCACGATGTGGAGCGGCGCTGCAAGAAGCTGGGCATCGAGTTTCACGGCGCGCCCACCGCCGAGGCCGTGGCCATCTACAACCGCCTGGTGGACGAGGGCAAGGACGTGGCCGGGGCCTTCCACCTCACCTGCTGAGGCGCGCCCCCGCTGTCGGAATCAAGGGGCGGACGCGGTCTCGCCCAGCTCCCGGACCTTCTCCGCCACGGCCAGCACCGTGATGGCGTAGAAGTAGTCCGGGTTGTAGCGCTTGATCACGTTGATCCGGGCCTTGCGCGAGAGCTTGTCCTTCCAGCCCGCCCGATGCAGGAACTTGGCCACGCTGTGGATGGCGTCCGGCGGATTGAACACGTCCACCACCCCGTCCCCATCGCCGTCCACGCCCAGGCGTGCGATGTTGTCCGGCATGAACTGGCACATCCCGATGGCTCCATAGAGCGAACCGGGCAGCACCGCCGGATCCAGGCCGTTGCCCCAGGCGTAGCGCAACAGCGCCACCAGTTGCCCGTAGGCCCACTCCGCCTTTTCCGCCTGGCGCTTGAGCAGCCAGGCTTTTTGCTCCTGGTCC
>CAZNSV010000059.1:2643-11601 GCA_964575775.1 uncultured Desulfovibrionaceae bacterium | reverse complement strand
CCAGACCGTAGTTGCCCTGGGCGATGTAGTCCGCGGCCTGTTTCCTGGGCGCCGCAGAGCACCCGGCCAGGAGCAGGGCCAGGAGCAGCGGGGCCAGGAGCGGCAGGCAACGGTTCATGGCTTGTTGTCCCTGGTGTCGTATTCCAGCCTGGCGGCTCCGTCCTTGGTGTAGACCATGAGCCCGTAGCCTGGAATGAGTTCCTCGGCTTCGTACCACTTGCCGGTCTGGGGGGCCTTGCGTTCGTAGTAGTAGCGCTCCTGACCGAGTCCACTGGGCGGGGTGAGGTGCACGCCGTGGATGTCCGGCGAGATGGGATCCACCCGGCTCAGGCCGCAGCCCGTGGCGCCCCAGGCGAGCAGCAGCAGGAGCGCAGGCAGCAGCACGCAGGGGCGGTGGCCTCGGATGCCGGGAATCCTGGGGACTTGTCTGCACATGATGCCTTGCAGTATAGAGCAAGCCTGCGGCGAGGGCAAGAGTCTGGCAAGCGCAGAGGCCCGATAGTGCAGCTTTTTTTCCGGGGCGAGCCCCACGGGAGCCGAACGGATGCAACAACAGACCCGGGCCTCGCTCTTTGCCCTGGCCGCCGTGCTCTGCTGGTCCACGGTGGCCACGGCCTTCAAGCTGTCCCTGCGCCACCTGGACCCCTTCCAGCTCCTGGCCTGGTCCGCCCTGAGTTCCACCCTGGTGCTCGGGGGGCTCCTGGCCATGCAGGGCAGGCTGGGCGCGGCCCTGCGCCTCACCCGCGCGCAGCCGCTGCGCTCCCTGACCCTGGGGGTCATGAACCCCTGCCTCTACTATCTCATGCTCTTTCGCGCCTATGAACTGCTGCCCGCCCAGGTGGCCCAGCCCATCAACTACACCTGGGCCGTGACCCTGATGCTGCTGTCCGGCCCCTTGTTGGGGCAGCGGATCCGGGCACTGCAGTGGGGGGCGGTGCTGGTCAGCTACTGCGGGGTGGTGGTCATCGCCACCCGGGGGGAGTTGACCGCGCTGCGCTTCGAAAGCCCCCTGGGCGTGGTCCTGGCCCTGGCCGGGACTGTTGTCTGGGCCTTGTACTGGATCGCGGGGACCCGTGACACTCGCGACCCGATCCAGGGGCTGTTCGGGAACTTCCTGTGCTCCCTGCCCGTGGTCTTCGGACTCTGCGCCGTCTACTCCACGCCCTGGCCCGTGGATGTGCGGGGGCTGGCGGGCGCGGCCTATGTGGGCTGCTTCGAGATGGGCCTCAGCTTCGTGTGCTGGCTCATGGCCATGCGGCTCTCGGAGAACACGGCCCGGGTGGGGAATCTCATCTTCCTGGCCCCGTTCCTGTCCCTGGTGTTCATCCGTTTCGTGCTGGGCGAAGTGATCCTGCCGTCCACCTTTGCGGGTTTTGGCCTGATCATGGGGGGGCTGGTCTTGCAGCGCTGTGGAGGTATGCAACGCCGCTGATCCGCTTGTGAACTTCCTGGCGCCCCTTGACCTCGCCAGCCGCAGAGGCCATACCCATAGGCGTCGCTGCCACCCTCAACCCAGCCAGGAACCGCGCTCATGAACATCGGTGACTACACATTCGAGGAATTCAAGGACATTGCCGCCCGTTTTCACGGCTACCCCGCACCCGGCCTGCTCCTGGGTGGGTACATGGTGGAGCAGGCCAAGAGCCTGCTGCCCGAGGGCACCATTTTCGACGCCCTGGTGGAGACCAAGAAGTGCCTGCCCGACGCCGTGCAGCTTCTCACGCTCTGCAGCTACGGCAACGGCTGGATGCGCGTGCTCAACCTGGGGCGCTACGCCCTGGCGCTCTACGACAAATACACCGGGCAGGGGGTGCGCGTGCACCTGGACCTGGACAAGCTTGCGGCCTGGCCGGAAATCAAGGCCTGGTACCTCAAGGAAAAGCCCAAGAAGGAGCAGGACACCAAGCGGTTGCTGGCCGAGATCGAGGCGGCGGGGCACCATTGCTGCACTGCCCAGCCTGTGCAGATGCCTTCGGGCTACCTCAAACGGCATTCCATGGGCGTGATCCAGGCCTGCCCGGCCTGTGGCGAGGCCTACCCCGCCCGGGACGGCGCCGTGTGCCGTGGCTGTCAGGGCGAGACTCCCTACTGCCATCCCCTGGCGCCTTGCGCGGCACGGCAGGCCGGGGCCGACCCCTATCTGCGCTCCGTGCCCGTGGAGCAGGCCGTGGGCAAGAAGGTCCTGCACGACATGACCCGCATCGTGGCCGGCGTGGACAAGGGACCGGCCTTCACCGCGGGGCAGACCATCACCGTGGGCGACGTCTGCCGCCTGCAGCAAATGGGGCGCGAGCACATCTACCTGGAGGAGGAGGCGCCGGACCAGGAGCGCTGGGTGCACGAGAACGAGGCCGCGCTGGCCTTTGCCCGCCGCATGGCCGGGCCGGGGGTGAGTTTCGACGAAACCCCCAAGGAAGGCAAGATCACCTTCAGGGCCGAACGGGAAGGTCTGCTCTGTCTGGACCGGCACAAGCTCCTGCGCTTCAACATGTTCGAGGGGGTGATGTGCGCCACGCGCCAGGCCAATCTCGTGGTGGAGAAGGACAAGCCCTTTGCGGCCGCCCGCGCCATTCCCCTGTATCTGGAGCGCAAGGTCTTTGCCGGAGCCCTGGAGGTCCTGGGCTCGGAGCCGCTGTTTCGCATCCAGCCCCTCAAGCCCATGAACGTGGGCATCCTGGTCACGGGCAGCGAGGTCTTTCAGGGGCTCATCGAGGACAAGTTCGCCCCCATCATTACCGGCAAGGTGGAACACTTCGGCTGCAAGGTCCTGGCCAAGGAGATCGTGCCCGACGACCGTGAGGCCATTGGCGACGCGGTACGGCGACAGTTGGACGCGGGGGTGGAGCTGGTGATCACCACGGCGGGGCTGTCCGTGGACCCGGACGACGTCACCCGCCTGGGGTTGCAGGACGCCGGACTGCGGGACGCCTTCTACGGCATGCCGGTGCTGCCCGGGGCCATGAGCCTGGTGGGGCGCCTGGGGTCTGCCTGGGTCATCGGGGTCCCGGCCTGCGCCCTGTTCTTCAAGACCACGGCCTTCGACCTGCTCTTGCCCCGCGTGCTGGCGGAGCAGGAGTTCTCGCGTCAGGAACTGGGCGCCATGGGCGAGGGCAGTTTCTGCCTCAACTGCAGGTCCTGCACCTTCCCCAAGTGCCCCTTCGGCAAGTGAGGCCAACGCATGGAGCGGATTCCGGAAACGCGTTGGCTGGACTGGGCCCGGCGCATCCAGGCCATCAGTCAGACCGGGCTGCAGCTCACCCAGGGGCATTACGACCGCATCAACTATGGTGAGCTGCAGGCTCTGGCCGCGGAGATCGTGGCGGCGCACACGGAACTGCCCCCCCATGAGGTACTGCAAAGCTTCAGCGTGCAGCCGGGCTACGCCACGGTGAAGGTGGACGTGCGGGGGGCGGTGGTCCGGGAGGGGCGTGTGCTGCTGGTACAGGAGCGCCGGGACCAGCAGTGGTGCCTGCCCGGTGGCTGGGCCGACGTGGGCGACTGCCCCTCGGCCATGGTGGCGCGGGAAGTCTGGGAGGAGAGCGGGTTCACGGTGCGCCCCACCCGAGTGGTGGGGGTGTACGACGCCAACCGTCGGGGGCGCCCCCTGGAGTTTTTCCACGCCTACAAGGTGGTACTGCTCTGCGAGCTGTTGGGGGGCGAGCCGCGCAGCTCGGACGAGACCATGGCGGTGGAGTTCTTCGACTTCGACGCCCTGCCGCCGCTCTCGCCCAACCGCACGGAACCACGGCAGCTGGAGCACGTGCGGGCCTGCGTGGCGGATCCGGCCTTGGCCGCGTTCTTCGATTGACGGGGAGGGTACGGGCGGGGCGCTACGGAGTGAAGACTCAGTGCCGCCCCTTGAACCAGGCGATGAGCCCCAGGATGCCCAGGTACATCAGGCCGATGGCGGCGTTGTAGGCGTCCAGGACCCCGGAGAGGCGCCCCACGTTGAGAAAGTTGTAGACGCACAGGGACAGGAAGAAGGCCCCCGCCACCAGCAGCCCCCGGCGCGGCGGGCTGACCACGATCATGTAGAGCGGCAGGGAGATGTAGAACAGGATGAAGGCCGCCATGAAGGGCGTGGGCACGTCCCGACTGTAGTAGGCCGCGGCGCAGCCCAGGGCCGCGGTGATCAGGATGCCGAGGGGCGAGAGCATGGCCCCGAAAAACCCCGTGTCCATGGCCTGCACCTGGGTTTCCGGGTCCCGCACCTGCTTGAATTTGAGTTTGCTTTTGGGGTCCTTCTGAGGGGGCATGAGAAAGTCCTGTTCCTCTCCGGCGTAGTGCTGGATCTTGCGCGGCGGTTGCTGGGCGCCGGGCTTGGCGGGCGGCTGTTCGCCGTATTCTTCCTCCAGCAGGGGCGCGGGTTGCTGCCGGGTCTGGGAGCGCGGCAACAGGGTCTCGCGGCCGTCGGTCTCCAACACCTTTTCCAGGGCCTGGCGGAATTCCCCGGCGGATTCGTAACGCTGGGAGGGGCGGAAGGCCAACGCGTTGAGCAGGGCCTTGGTCAGCCCCAGGGGCAGGGTGGGGTCCAGGGTGATGCTCTCCCCGGCCAGACGCTTGTTCACCATGCAGGAGCGGTTGCCCTCGCATTCGTCCTCGAAGGGCAGTTTGCCGTGCAGCATCTCGTAGCCCACCAGGGCCAGGGAATAGATGTCCACCTGATGGGCGTAGCCCGTGCCCAAGGGATCACGCAGCACTTCGGGGGCGATGTACAGCGGCGTGCCCACCCGGGTCTCGGCCATGGCGGATTCCGAGAGTTTGCGCGCCACGCCGAAGTCGCCGATCTTGGCCACCCCGTCCTGCGTGATGAAGATGTTGCCGGGCTTGATGTCGCGGTGCAGGATGCGCTTGCCGTGCACGTGCTCCAGCCCCTTGAGACAGTCCAGCAGGATCTCGGCGCCACGCCGCCAGGGCAGGGGCCCCTGCTTGAGCACGGCGGACAGGGTGGTGGGCAGATACTCCATCATCACCGTGACCAGGGCAATGAGGCTGTCCTGGTCGCGCTCGTGAAAGACCTCGTGGTTGTACCACCCCACCACGTTCTGGTGGTTGCCCAGGCTGTAGAGGTGGATGATCTCCCGGGCGTCCTGGCCGATGGACTCCTGCAGGGAGTCCATGCTGCGGCTGTGTTTGTCCAGCTTGCGCGTCAGGGGGATGACCTTGAGCGCGGCGTGGAAGGTCTCGCCCAGGTCCTCGCGCTGCATCTTGAACACGCAGCCTGAAACCCCGGCGCCGATGAAGCCGACGATCCGCCAGCCGCTGAACAGTGGCTCCCGCTTCTTGAGCAGGCTATAGACGGTGGTCTTGCAGAACAGGCTTTGTTTGGCCATGGCGCGGATCCGGGGGCGCGGACGTGGATGGAGCGGGTCAGTGGGCGTTCTGCAGCGCAGCCAGCCACTGCATGGCGGCCTTGACGTCCAGGGTTCCTTCGTAAATGGCGCGTCCGCTCACGGCGCCCTCCAGACCGCGGGGCGCCAACGGCGCCAAGGCCTGGAGGTCCTGGAGACAGGACACGCCCCCGGCGGCGATGACGGGCAACTCCGTGTTGTCCAGCAGGTTTTCCAGGGCCGGGATGTTCACGCCGCTCTGCATGCCGTCGCGGCCGATGTCCGTATAGATGATGAAGGCCGCGCCCTGTTCCGCCAGGCGGGGCAGGACGTCCAGGGCCGTGAGCCCGGCGTCCTGGACCCAGCCCTTGGTCTTGAGCCGTCCGTCCTGGGCGTCCAGGGAGACACCGATGCGACCGGGGAAGCTGCGGCAGAGATCGGCGAAGAGGTCCGGCTGCTCCAGGGCCACGGTGCCGATGATCAGCCGCGTGACCCCGGCCTGGATGTAGGCCCGGGCAATGTCCGTGCCGCGCACCCCTCCGCCGAGCTGTACCTTGACGCCGTGTTCGGCGCACACGGCACAGATGCGGCGGATGAGGTCCTCGTTGACCGGGGTGCCCTGAAAAGCGCCGTCCAGGTCGATGACGTGCAGCCAGGTCGTGCCCTGGTCGATCCAGTGCCGGGCCACGGCCACGGGATCGGGGGAGAACACGGTCACCTCGTGGGCCAGCCCCTGCTTGAGGCGCACGCACTCCCCATTCTTGATGTCGATGGCGGGAAAGAGCTGCATCTTACCGCAATCCCAGGGCCTTGAGACCGTCCTGCACGCCCCACTGAGCCAGTTCTGTGGCGCTGAGCCACTTGGGGCCGCGTTCCACGAACTTGGGCAGGGTGAGCATGTTGTCGGTCAAGGAGCTCTGGGTCTCGTCGAAGCGGTAGCGCGCGGCCACGCCCTGTTCCTTGATGTCCAGGACGTACATGTCGAGCATCACGCTGGCCGGTTCGCTGACGCCGCCGGGGCCGCCCACGCGCTCGTGCCAGTACACCAGCTGCGGCACCAGCAGGTAGTCGACGCCGAGACACTGCCCCACCTTGAGGTGGAAGCCGAGGGAGGCGTGACGTCCGTCGCCCAGGTCGCCGCTTTGGGTGGCACACTCCCGGGTTTTGCCAGGTCCCACGATGGTCCTGCGGCTCTCGGCGGAAAGGGCTTCGAGCAGGGTGCGGTCCAGCGTGGCCAGGGTGGAGGGCTTCACGGTCTCGCTGTCGTTGGGCAGATACCCGGCCAGGGCGGCACGATCCGTGGCGGGCTGGGTGAAGCCCATGACGGCCAGGTTCTTTTCCGCGGCAATGGGTGTCGCCACGGGACGGCGCTGGCAGCCGAGCACCGCCAAGAGGCAAAGCAGGGCGAGAAGGACCGAGCAGGCATGCGTGCGCTTGTTCATGAGTCTAAGCTCCCTTTTGTGCTGAAGACGTCATGGGTGACACTGGGGCGTGCCGCCTGCCTGAGCGCCAGGCCCAGGCCCTTGCAGGCGGACTCCAGAAGGTGGTGGCCGTTTCTGCCATAAAGAAACCGCACATGCAGGTTCATGCGCGCACTGTTGGCCAGGGATTTGAAGAACTCCCGCCAGAGGTCCTTTTCTTCGCCAGCGATGAGCGCTGGCAACAGGGCGTCTTCGTAAACCAGGTAGGGGCGTCCCGAGAGGTCCACCACCACGTCTGCCAGGGCCTCGTCCATGGGCACCCGGGCCCAGCCCACGCGGGCCACGGCCGGACCCAGGGCCAGGCACTGCCGGAACGCCTCGCCCAGGCAGAGGGCCGTGTCTTCCAGGCTGTGGTGAGCGTCCACTTCCAGGTCGCCCCGACAGGTCAGGTTGAGGTCCAGGCCCCCCCAGAAGGCCAGCAGGGTCAGCATGTGATCGGCAAAACCGTAGCCGGTGCTGACGGAAACCGCACCGCTCCCGTCCAGGTTCAGGTCGAGGCTGATGCGCGTTTCCCTGGTCTCGCGCTGGTAGCTGGTCTGCCGCTGATTCATCCTCGGACTATGCCTCTTTTTCCCTTACAGGTCCAGGGCGCAATAACCCCTGGCCTGGTGCTGGTCCTGGTGTAAGCCCCTTGTCCGACCGGGGCTCAGTCCTTGCTGCCCGCTGCCGTGGCGCTGTCGCCTGACGCAGCGGTTTCCTCGGAGCCTTCCGTCTCCGGCTCGGTCTTTGGTTTCTTGCCAAAGACCGCCGCGACCCAGATGCCGATTTCATACAGGATGATCAGGGGGCCGGCCATGAGGGTCTGGGAGACCACGTCGGGCGGCGTGAGGATGGCCGCCACGATGAAGGAGCACAGGAACGCATACTTGCGCACCTTGCGCAGTTTGGCCGCCGTCACCAGCCCCAGTTTGGCCAGGAAGAAGATGAACAAAGGCAGTTCGAAGACAAAGCCAAAAGCGAAGAGCAGCTTGAGCGAAAAGCCAAGATACTCCTTCAGACTCGGCAAGGGGCGAATGGTCTCCGTGGCGAAGCTCATGAAGAACTCGAAGGCGAAGGGGAAGACCACGGAATAGCCGAACCAGGCCCCGGTCACGAAGAAAATGCCGGAGAACAGCCCCACCGGAATCAGGCTCTTGCGCTCCTCCTCGTAGAGACCGGGCGCCACGAAACACCAGATCTGGTAGAAGATGTAGGGGCTGGTCAAGAGCATCCCCGCCACGAAAGCCACCTTGATGTAGGTGAAGAAGGCTTCGGGCAGGGCCGTGAAGATCAGGTGCGAATCGGGCGGGATCACCGAGACCAGGGGCTGCATCAGCAGTTCGAAGAGCTGCTTGGAGAAGCCGTAACAGGCCAGGAAGCCCACCATCACCGCGATGGCGCAACGGGTCAGCCGCACCCGCAGCTCCTGCAGGTGATCCATGAAGGTCATGGCGGCGGGCTCTTCCTCCTCGCTCTCGTCCGCGGGAGGTTCCGAGGCCGCCGGGGGGGTGCCCGTGGCTGTGGCCGGAGGTTGGGGCGGTTCGCCTCCACCCTCTGCCGGTGCGGCCGACTCGGCGGGAGCGGAGTCCTGCGTGTGGGCCGGAGCCTGGGCCGGATCCTGGGCCGGAGCCTGATCCGGAGCCTGATCCGGAGCCTGGTCCGGAGCCTGGGCATTGTCTTGCGCCGCGGGCTCGGAAGCCTCCTCGGCTGCGGGAGGGGCAGCGGACTCCGGTGCCGCAGTCTCTTCGCCGGCCCCAGCCGCTTCCTCCTCCGGGTCCTGCTTCGCGGGCGCGGCAGATGCGTCCCCAACCGGCTCCGCGGCTGGCTCGGGAGTTTCCGACGTGTTCGGAGGGGCGGTCCAGCTGCCGCCCCTGCCGGCAACGGCGTCGGGCGCCTCCGCTGCCTCGTCGGCGGTTGCGGTGCGTTCCTCGGTAGTCTCCCCAGCGGCCTTGGGGGCCGTGGGATCCTTCTCTTCCGCACTCATGCCTGATCTCCGCCGACAGGGGGCTTGGTCGCGGTGCCGGACGTGGCGGCAACTTCCTTGGCCTGGTCAGCGGCGGGGGGCGTGGCAGCGGCCGGAGCCTCGGCGACCAGCTCCTGGACCTCGGGAGTGTCAACGGGTTTCTCCGGCGCGGGCGGCGCCGTATTGGCCGTCACGGCGCTGGCAT
>CAZNSV010000059.1:0-2563 GCA_964575775.1 uncultured Desulfovibrionaceae bacterium | reverse complement strand
GTGGCAACGGGTTTCTCCGGCGCGGGCGGCGCCGTATTGGCCGTCACGGCGCTGGCATAGGCCTTTTCGGCCTGGAGCTCTGCCGCGGATTTCTCCTTGGGCGCTTCGATTTTCTCAGTAGTCGCCTTGTCCTTGGCTTCCTTTTGTGCTCGTTGTTCTCGTTCCTCGCGCTCCGCTTCCAGGTTGATGGTGCGGTGCAGGTCCGTGCTCACGCGTTTGAACTCGCCCAAGGCCTTGCCCAGGGTGCGAGCGATCTTGGGCAGCTGTTTGGGGCCCACCACGATGAGCGCCACCACAAGGATGACCATTAACTCTGTAGTGCCGATGCCGAACATAGGATGCTCTTAGAGGGGCGGTCGCGCCGCCGGTGCAGGTTATTCCCACTCGATGGTGCTGGGGGGCTTGGAGGAGATGTCCAGGACGACCCGGTTCACTCCCTTGACCTCGTTGATGATGCGGTTGGAAATGTGCGCCAACACCTCGGAGGGCAAACGGGTCCAGTCTGCCGTCATGGCGTCCACACTGTCAACCACCCGTAGCGCGATAACGTGTTCGTAGGTGCGGTCGTCGCCCATGACGCCCACGGTCTTCAGGGGCAGGAGCACCGCAAAGCCTTGCCAGACCTTGCGATACCAGTCCGTGGCCTTGAGCTCCTGCTGCACGACCTTGTCCGCCTGGCGCAGAATCTCCAGGCGTTCGGGCGTGACCTCGCCCACCACCCGAATGGCCAGCCCCGGTCCGGGGAAGGGGTGGCGCCAGATGATGAAGTCCGGCAGCCCCAGTTCCAGGGCCACCTTGCGCACCTCGTCCTTGAAGAGCTCACGCAGGGGCTCCACCAGGGCCAGCTGCATGGTCTCGGGCAGGCCGCCCACGTTGTGGTGGCTCTTGATCACTGCGGAAGGGCCCTTGAAGGACACGCTCTCGATGACGTCCGGGTACAGGGTGCCCTGGGCCAGGAAGGTCACCCCGGGGATGGCCTTGGCCTCGCGCTCGAAGACCTCGATGAAGCTGTGGCCGATGATCTTGCGTTTCTGCTCCGGGTCTTCCACGCCCTTGAGCCGGTCCAGGAACAGGTCCTGGGCCTGGATGTGGTGCAGATTCAGGTCGAAGTGCTCCTTGAGGTAGCCGATGACCTCGGAGCCTTCGTTGAGCCGCAGCAGGCCGTTGTCCACGAAGATGCAGTGCAGCCGCTTGCCGATGGCTTTGTGGAGCATCACGGCCACCACGGTGGAGTCGATGCCCCCGGACAGGGCGCAGACCACCTGGGCGTCGCCCACTTTTTCGCGGATTTCGGCCAGACTGTGCTCCACAAAGGAGGACATGCTCCAGGTGGGCTCCAACTGGGCCACCTTGAACAGGAAGTTGTGCAGCATGAGCTCGCCCTGGTCGGTGTGTGCCACCTCGGGGTGGAACTGCAGGGCGTAGATGCGGCGTTTTTCGTCGCCCATGGCCGCCACGGCCACGTTCTTGGTGGCGCCCAGGACCTTGAAGCCCTTGGGCGGTTCCAGGACCTTGTCGCCGTGGGACATCCAGACCGTGCGCCCCTGGCGCTGGTCGAGGCCCTCCCAGAGGGGCGCGTCCGCCGTGACGTCGAGCTGGGTGCGGCCGTATTCACGGTCCTGGCTGGCCATGACCTTGCCCCCGAGCACCTTGGCCAGGAGCTGCATGCCGTAGCAGATGCCCAGGATGGGCAGCCCCAGCTCCAGCACGCCGGGGTCCAGGCCCGGGGAGCCCGGGTCCGAGACCGAGGCCGGCCCTCCGGAGAGCACGATGGCCTTGGGCTGCAGGGCGGCCAGGGCCTGCAGGGAGATGGTGCAGGGGTGGATTTCCGAATAGACTCCGGCTTCCCGGATGCGCCGGGCAATGAGCTGGGTCACCTGGGAGCCGTAGTCGAGGATGACGACCTTGTCTTGTTGTTCCATGAGTTCGCCTCGGGCGTTGCGTTGCCCTGGATGCTTGACAGTCCTCTGGCGGACCGCTGTTGAAGTCTCAGTAGGTTTCCACGCGGTAGTTGGGCGCTTCCTTGGTGATGATCACGTCGTGCACGTGGCTTTCGCGCAGCCCGGCCGGGGAGATTTCCACAAAGGAGGTTTCTTCCTGCAGGGCCTGGAGGTCCTTGCTGCCGGTGTAGCCCATGCCGGAGCGCAGGCCGCCGATGAGCTGGTGGATGCTGTCCTGCACCGGCCCCTTGTAGGGCACGCGCCCCACGATGCCTTCGGGCACCAGCTTACCCTGATCCTCGTTATCCTGGAAGTAGCGGTCCTTGCTGCCCTCGCGCATGGCGTCGATGGAGCCCATGCCACGGTAGATCTTGTAGCGGCGCCCCTGGTAGAGAATGGTCTCGCCCGGGCTTTCGTCGGTCCCGGCAAAGAGGGAGCCGATCATGACCACGTGGGCCCCGGCCGCGATGGCCTTGACCACGTCGCCGGAGAACTTGATGCCGCCGTCGGCGATGACGAAGCCGCCGCATTCCTTGGCGGCGCGGGCGGCCTCCATGATGGCCGTGACCTGGGGCACGCCCACCCCGGCCACGATGCGGGTGGTGCAGATGGAGCCGGGGCCG
>CAZNSV010000058.1:3432-11604 GCA_964575775.1 uncultured Desulfovibrionaceae bacterium | reverse complement strand
GTCCACGTTGACCTTGTGGCGCATGAAGCGCCCCGCCTCCAGGGCCTTCTCGATGATCCCGAGCATGTCCGGGATGTCGAAGGGCTTGAGCACGTAGTCGAAGGCACCCTTCTTGGTGGCCTCGATGGCGGTCTCGGTGGTGCCGAAGGCGGTCATGATGATCACGGGGAGCTTGGCGTCGATCTCGTGCATGCGCTCGAAGGCTTCGAGCCCGTTCATGCCGGGCAGGCGCAGGTCCTGGATGACCAGATCCGGGCGGTGTGCGGCCACCAGCTCGATGCCCTGCTCCGCGCTGTGGGCGATGAGCAGTTCGTGCCCCTCGCTTTGCAGGAGCCGCTTGAAACTGGTGCGCAACTGGGGATCGTCGTCCACGATCAGGATCGTAGCCACTTTTCCCTGTCCTTGCTGGGCAGCCCGAGGACGAAGGTGGCACCCTCCCCCTCCTGGGAGTGCAGGTGCACCCAGCCGCCGTGCTCGTCCATGATGCGCTTGACGATGGACAGGCCCAGCCCGGTACCGTCCTCCTTGGTGCTGAAGAAAGGCTCGAGGATCTGGGCCCGGATGTTCTCGGGGATACCGGGGCCGTTGTCGCGGATGCGCAGGATGCAGACGCGCCCCCAGGGTTCCACCACGCCCTCCTCCTCGGTGATGGTGATCTGCCCCCCTTTCTCGCCCATGGCCTCGCAGGCGTTGAGCAGGAGGTTCATGAGGGCTTCCTTGATCTGGTCGGGATCGGCCGGGACCTTGGGCAGCCGGTCGGAGCGCCGCACGTCCACCGTGACGTTGAAAGAATCCAGGCGGTGGCGCAGGAGCTGCAGGGTCATGTCCACCACGTCGGAGAGACTCACGGGCTGCATCTGCAGCTTGGGAGGGCGTGAGAACTCGAGAAAGTTGCGCAAGATGGCGTCGATGTGGCGGATTTCTTCCCGGATGACGTCGAAGTCCTCCTGGTGCTGCGGGTCCAGCTCCAGGCCGCGCTCCAGGGTGAAGAGGCGCATCTTCACGGAGGTCAAGGGGTTGCGGATGGAGTGGGCCACGCCAGCGGCCATCTTGCCCACCACGGCCAGCTTTTCAGTGTGCAGCATCTGTTCGCGGCTGCGGTCGAGCTTGGACTGCACGTTGTCCACGTTCTGCAGCAGGGCCTGCATCCGGTCTGACAGGGCCTGGACCTCGTTGCCGTCGGCCGGGAACTCCTGCCCTTCGCCGTAGGCCAGTCGCCGGATGGGTTCGAGGATGTTGCGCACGAAATACCAGACCAGGAACAGCCCCAGGAGCAGGGAGCCGGGCACGGCCACCAGGGCCATGGTGGTGATCCAGTCCGCGGTCTGTTCGTAGCGCCGGGCGCTGCGGACGATCTGCCCCTCCAGCAAGGTCTTGAAGGCGGTGCACTGCTCGCTGAGCTCCGCGAACTGGTCGCGCAGCCGCGGATGCAGCACCATGGCTCCGGGTTCCTTGCCCTCCTGGTAGAGCTCCAGGACCTTGTTCCGGGAAAAGACGTAGTGCAGGAAGGAAGATTCGATGATGTTGAGCAGGCGACGTCCTTCCGCCAGCTGGACGGATTCCCGGGCCTCCCGGAGCCTGCGCTCGAAGTCCTGCTCGAAGTGGGACAACTCCTCCAGCAGCCCCGGATCCCGGCTCAGGGAATAGTAGGTCAACAAGCCTTTCTGTTCGGCCAGGGTGTGCTCCAGGCGCTGGGCAGCGGCCAGGGCGGCCAGGTCCGGGGCCAGGGTCTGGGAGAACAGGGTCTGGGTGCGCTGGACGTACCAGAGCGTGACCAGGGAGCCGAACAGATTGACCCCCACCAGGAGGGTCAGCAGGATGAGAATGCGCCTGCGCACGCTGGTTTTTCTCAAAAGGAACATGGGGGCGCGGGACCTGTCAGCGCAGGATGATCTTCAGATCATGCAGCCCATGGGTGTGGGCCAGGCGGTCGCGCTCACGCCGCGCGGCCTGCAGGGAGTCGAAGCTGCCGATGGAGACCTGCTGCCAGACGCCGTCCAGCCCCGAGTCCCAGCTGCGCACCGAGGTGGTCCAGATGCCGGTCCGTTCCAGGTAGTCGGCGCGGTTCTGGGCCATGGACGTGCTGTGCCAGGTGCTGTCCAGCAGGGTGAACTGCGCTCCTGGGGGCAGAATCCCCAGTTCCTCCACCGAGGGCGGTGTGGGGAAGGGGCGGAAGCCGTGCACGTAGCCCTTGGCCGACATGCAGCTTGCCACGCCTTCATCGAAACTGCCCTGCTCCAGCCTGTCCGAGCTGAGCAAGGCGTTGACGCTGTAGCGACAGTGGTCCATGTCCTCGGCCCAGCGGGTGAAGGACTTGTGCGGGTGGTAATAGTTCAGGTCTTCACGCTGCTGCTTCTTGCAGCCCGTTGCGGAGAATGCCAAAGGCAAGAGGCCGAGAACAACCACGATCCGGACAAGGCGCTCCATCCTTCCCTCTCTCGTAATCAGACGGTTCCGATTCAAAAGTGTATCCCCCATTCGGTCTTGCAGCATGCAGTGTCAAGCTCCGGGGCCATACCGGCCGCCTGCGCCGCTCCTGGCCAACTCCACGGAGCCGTGGGCGCCACCGTGGGGATTTGCGCGGGCTCTCCGGAGAACCTCTGGCATGATTAGACCAAAGCGGTGACCAGGGCAAGCCACGGGGACGAAAACGTAAGGCCCTTTCCAGGAAAAGCGGAGCGCTCTTCCCATCAGACGCAGAACCCTCACTCGGCGAAGAAGACAGGGCAGCACGCCAGGCCCGGCAATGATCGGGCAACGACCTGACCACGGGCACTGGGCGCACCCGCTCCGGCATGGGAACTACGCGGCCCGGACGCCGAGCGCCATACCACCCGAAACTGGACGAAAGGCACGGGCGCCCCGGCGGGAGAACGCACGACGACCCTGCCTTACAGCAACTGGGCCAGCAGGTCGTCGATGTCCTGTTGCGAGCTGTTGCTCTGGGGGCCCTTGAGTTCGGAGACCCGCTTGCTGGCTTCCTGCCGGATCTCTTCCACGTCCTTTTCCGGCTCGGCCTCCTTGGCCTTGATGGACAACCCCGTGGACACGTACAGCTCGAAAACGATGCCCTCGATGGTCTTGAGCGCCTGGATGATCTTCTTGATCCGCTGCCCCGTGAGGTCCTGGAAGCTCAGGCTGGTCATGATCTGCATGAGATTCTCGCCCAGCTTCTCGTTGTGGTCGATGAGCTGCTGGATGGCGGGGTTGGACTTGCGGGTCTTGCGCAGGGTGGCCAGCAGCTCCTGGGAATGGTTCTGCAGCTCCATGTGCTTTTCCACCACGTCCATGATCTCGAAAGTGGCCTTCTCGGTGGTGGTCAGAATTTCATCCAGTTGATGGGAGGCCTCGTTGAAGAGCTTGTCCGCCGAGGTGGGCGACATGGCCGCCATGCTGACCTCGCCGCCGCCCATGGGCTTGGTGGCTTCAGCGATTTGTTTGTAGATGTTCTGCAGTCCGTGGCGCATCTCCTCGTTGATGCGCCGGTAGAACTCGCTTTCCACGAGGGCCCTGCTCAGTCCGGCGGCGAGCTCCTTTTCCACGGCCTTGGTGATGCTGTCGCGCATGCCGTCGACCACCTGGCCCACCACCTTCTCCATGACCTCTGCGAGCAGTTCCTTCTGCACCATCACATCATCCTTTTCGTTGGGGGATCAGGGCAGATCCCATTTCCGCTCCCGAATCCGCCGCCGCTCTTCCTGCAGCACAAAGCCGATGATGGCGTCCAGCGCGGCTTCGTTGATCCTGGTGAACTCGAAGGCATACTGCGCCGGGCGCCCTTCCTCGACCAGTTGGAGACGCCGCGCCTTGCCCACGGCCCCGGCCAGGCGCAAGGGCAGCTGGTTCAGAACCAGCACCACCTCCATGAGTTCGTCCAGGGGCAGCCCCTCCGGCACCACCAACCGCAGTCCGGCCCCGCTGATCTCGCAGACCGTGGCGGTGAGGGGAAACTGGGACAACAGCTGCTCACGCCCCAGAAGGCTGAGAATGAGCTCCAGCTTGCGGTCCAGGTCCAGCAGAAAGTGCGTCAAGCCTTCGGACAGCCGCGCATCGTTGAGCACCTGGGGGCTCTGCAAGCTGCCGGCCTCGCCCCGGAACAGGGTCGGCGCGTCCGGATAGGGCAAGGGGCGCAGCCAGGCCTGGATGTTGGTCCCCACCCGGGAGTAGGTACGTTTCTCCTCGTTCATGGGCGCAGGGACCGCATCCGGCATGGGGCCGCACTCACCACTGCCCGTTTTCCACTTCCATGTGCATGGCCTTGACCGGGCAGACCCGCACGCACAGCCCGCAGGCCGTGCAGCGCTCCATGTCGAAAAGCACCCGGCGGTCCCCCAGATCCAGGCTCAGGGCGCTGGTGGGGCACAAGGCCGTGCACATACCGCACTGCACGCAGGAGTCCTCGTCCCGGGAGATGCGCTGGGCCGCCTCGGAGAGCTTGATGCCGTGCTCCTTGAGGTAGGACAGGCTCTGCTTGCAGTTCTCCTCGCTGCCGATGAGCTCCAGGGTCATGAAACCCTCGCGGCGGGGGCTGATCTGGGCGCGCAGGATGTTGAAGGTGATGTCGTACAGCCTGGCCAGGTTGCAGACCATGGGCTTTTCCACCACGTCGGGCGGAAAGGTCAGGATCACGATCTTTCGGTAAGCCTTGATCAGGTCGGTCATGCGCACCTCGCAAAGGCGCGCCCCTCAGCCTTGCACTGTGGGATTGCGCACTCAATTGGCATTGTTGAGAAACTCCTCGGCGCGCTTGGCTTCCGGCGTATTGGGGAACTTCTTGATCACGTCGTTGAGCACCAGCCTGCCCGCGTCCTTCTTGCCGATGATGATGAAGGAGATGCCCTGCTTGAGCAGCGCGGCCGAATACTTGGGATTGTTGGGATACTTGCTGATCACTTCCTGGTAGGCCAAAATGGCCTTGGGGTAGTCGCGCTGCTGGTAGAAGCTCTCACCCTGCCAGAACAGGGCGTTGGGCACCAGCGGGTTGTCCTTGTACTGCTCCGCGAACTGCTTCCAGGTGGCCTGGGCGGCCTGGTAGTTGCGCTCGTTGAACTGCCGCAACGCCGTGTCGTAGAGCGTCTGGGCCGGGTCCTGGCTCGGGGTCGGCGCGGCAGAGGGCGCGGGCTCGGCTGGACGCGCGGCCTCCTGCGCCCCCGGAATCTGACCTGCGGGTATGGCGGCTGTCTGCTCCTGGGGCGGATACGGCTCCGGACCGGGCTCGGCCGTGGAGCCTTCACGCTCCGCAAAGGGGTCCGGCGGCAGGCTCGGTGGTGGCACGCTCAGGCGGCGCTGCAGCTCGTCGATACGCCCCTCCAGGGCAGCCACCCGCTTGTTCAGGGTGTCCAGGGCCGCGCTGTTCTGCGCAATGGCCGGCCGCAGTTCCTCGAAGCGCTCCATACGCTGCTGCTGTTCCGAAATACGGGCCTGCTGTTGTTCCACCTGACCGGAGGTGGCGCAGGCGCCGGTGAACAGGGCCAACGCCAAGACCGCGAATTGTCTTTTCATATTTGATCCTCACTTGCTCACGAAAGACATGTGGCAACACCGCCCCAACGGACCGGTGCGGCTGTAACCGGGGTATCCGTGCCCTGTACCAGATCGACGCGGCAGGGGCAATTCCTACCCCCGCCACCGAGGGTGGCGGTCAGCTCCGCCACTCGGGCTTGCGCCCCCGCCTGCGTCCGACGAACAGATAGGCCAGCCCGCCCAGCACCGGCACGAAGATGGCCACGCAGATCCAGAGCATCTTCTCCGCATCGGTGGGAAACACCCGGTAATAGGCGTGGTAGATGGCCCAGAGGTTGGGGATGATGGGCAGCCCCAACAGGACCAGCATCAGCACCAGCTGCGAGGTGGGCTGGGCAAAGAAACTTCCCCAATCGTACATCAGCTTTTCTCCCGGGGGCGTCGCCCCTCAGCGCTGTAAAAGGAAACGATGAGCAGCAGCGCTCCCACGGTGATGGCGCTGTCCGCCACGTTGAAGGCCGGCCAGTGGAAGCGCCCCACATAGAAGTCCAGGAAATCGATGACCATGCCGGTGTGCAGGCGGTCGATGAAGTTCCCGCAGGCCCCGCCCAGGATCAGCCCCAGGGCGCCGTGCAACAGCTTCTCCTCGGGGCGGCTCTTGTGCGCCATGTAGCCGATCACGGTCATGGCCAGGAGCGAGACCCCCACGAAGAACCAGCGCTGCCAGGAGATGTCCCCCCGGTTGAGGATCCCGAAGGCCGCGCCCCGGTTGAGCACGTGCACCAGGTTGAAGAACCCCGGGATCACCTCCACCACGCGCCCCAACTCCAGGGTCATGATCACCGCCAATTTGGTGAGCTGGTCCAGCAGGACCACCAGACCGGCGAGACTGCCCATGATCCGATAGCGTCGCTCCATGGCGCCTCAGCTGCCTTGCCCGGAGGCGAGGACCCCCGCGCAGCGCGGGCAGAGGTCCGCGTGAGAGGCCACGGTGCCCAGCGCCTCGCTGAAGGTCCAGCAGCGCGCGCACTTCTCGCCCGGCGCCTTGTCCACGCCCACCCGCAGGCCCGGCAGTTCCTCGGCCGCGTGGGCCTCATCCGGAGCCTGCTCCAGGGGCAGCACCAGCACCTTGGACACGATGAACACTTCCCGCAGGTCCGCGGCAGCGGCCTCCAGACTCGCCCGGAGCCCGGCGTCCACGTACAGGGTCACGCAGGTGTCCAGGCCGTGCCCCACCACCCCGGCCTTGCGCTTGGGCTCGATGGCCTTGGTCACTTCCGAGCGCACCTGCTCCACCAGCTCCCAGGCCCGCCGGTCCTCGGCGGCCAGCACGGGCTCTGGCAGGTTCAGGGGCAGGCCGAAGACCGTGGGCGTCTTGGCCTTCAGGGCCTCGGGCAGATGCCGGTAGACTTCCTCGGCCGTGAAGGACAGCACCGGCGCCATGGCCTGCATCAGCATGCGCAGGGTCTCCCAGAGCACGGTCTGGGCCGAACGCCGCTCCAGGCTGTCCTGGCCGGACACGTAGAGCCGGTCCTTGACGATATCCAGGTAGAAGGCCGAGAGGTCCGTGACGCAGACCTGGTGCAGGGTATGGAAAACCTTGTGGAATTCGTAGTTGTCGTAGGCCTTGAGCATGCGCCCCAAGGCCGCCTGGACCTTGTCCAGGGCGAAGCGGTCCAAACCGCACATCTGCTCCACCGGCACCGCCCGCTCGGGCGTGAAGTCGTCCAGGTTGCCCAGCAGGAAGCGGCAGGTGTTGCGGATGCGGCGGTAGGCGTCCACCAGACGGTTCAGGATCTCGTCGGAGATGCGCACGTCTTCGGTGTAGTCCACCGAGGCCACCCAGATGCGCAGGATCTCCGCGCCGTACTTGTCGATGATCTCCTGGGGCGCCACCACGTTGCCCACGGACTTGGACATCTTCTTGCCCTCGCCGTCCACCACGTAGCCGTGGGTCAGCACGGACTTGTACGGCGGCACGCCCCGGGTGCCCACGGACGCCAACAGCGAGCTGTGGAACCAGCCCCGGTGCTGGTCCGACCCCTCCAGATACATGTCCGCCGGGAAGGTGCATTCGGAGCGCTGCTCCAGCACCGCCGCGAAGCTCGTGCCCGAGTCGAACCACACGTCCAGGATGTCCGTCTCCTTGCGCCAGCCGCTGCCCTGGCAATGGGGGCAGGTCAGGCCCTGGGGCGCCACCTGCTCCACCGGGGTGTCGAACCACCAGTCGCAGCCCGTGGGATAGGCCGCGAACTGCTCCACCACGCCCATGGCCCAGTCCGCGTCGAACCAGGCCTCGCCGCAGCCCTCGCAGAGCAGGGCCACGATGGGCACGCCCCAGAGCCGCTGCCGCGAGATGCACCAGTCGGGGCGGTTGGCGATCATGTTGAAGATGCGCTCCTGCCCCCAGCCGGGAATCCAGCGCACGTCCTTGCGAATGGCGTCCAGGGCCTTGGCGCGCAGCTCGTTCTGCTCCATGCCGATGAACCACTGGGTGGTGGCGCGGAAGATCACCGGCTCCTTGCAGCGCCAGCAATGCGGGTAGGAGTGCTTGAGCCTGCTTTGCCCCAGCAGGTTGCCCGAGGCAGCCAGCACCTCCAGGACCCTGGGGTTGGCCTCGAACACCGTGAGCCCGGCAAAATGCTCCACCACCTCCAGGAAACGTCCCTGATCGTCCAGGGGCGAGAGCACCTCCAGCCCATAGCGCAG
>CAZNSV010000058.1:0-3337 GCA_964575775.1 uncultured Desulfovibrionaceae bacterium | reverse complement strand
AGCGCAGGCCGGTCTCATAGTCCTCGCGGCCATGGCCGGGGGCGGTGTGCACGCAGCCCGTGCCGGTCTCCAGGGTCACGTAGTCGCCCAGCACCAGCGGCGACTCGCGTTCGTAAAACGGATGCCGCGCCTTGAGCCCCTCCAGGGCCACGCCCTGGGTTTCGCCCAGCACGGCGTACTCGCCCCACCCGAAAGCCTGGGCGCAGGTTTCCAGCAGCTCCTTGGCCAGGATGAACTGCTGCTCCCCGTGCCGCACCAGCACGTAGGTGAATTCCGGATGCACGGCCACGGCCATGTTGTCGGGAATGGTCCAGGGCGTGGTGGTCCAGATCACGATGCCCGCGGCGGCAGCCTCGGCCTGGGGAAAGATCCTGGCCAGCTCCGGATCCGGCAGGGGGAAGCGCACGTAGATGGAGGGCGAAACGTGGTCGTGGTACTCCACCTCGGCCTCGGCCAGGGCGGTCTGGCAGGAGAGACACCAATAGATGGGCTTCTTGCTGCGCATCACGGAGCCCTTGGCCATGAAGCGGGCCAGCTCCCGGGCCGTGGCGGCCTCGTAGGCCGGGTTCATGGTCTTGTAGGGCTCGTCCCAGACCCCCAGCACGCCCAGCCGCTTGAACTCCTTGCGCTGGATGTCCAGATACTTGGTGGCGTATTCGCGGCAGATCTTGCGCACCGCCGAAGGGGGCAGTTCCTTCTTCTTGGCCTTGAGCTCCTGCTCCACCTTGTGCTCGATGGGCAGCCCGTGGCAGTCCCAGCCCGGCACGTACTCGGCCTTGTAGCCCAAGAGGTTCTTGGACTTGACCACCATGTCCTTGAGCACCTTGTTCAGGGCCGTGCCCAGGTGGATGTGGCCGTTGGCGTAGGGGGGGCCGTCGTGCAGGACGAAACGCCCCTTGACGTTGTTGGCGGCGGTCATCAGGCCGTAGGCGTCGATATCGTACCAGAAGGCCAGGGTCTTGGGCTCGTTCTGAGCCAGGTTGGCCTTCATGGGAAAAGCGGTCTTGGGCAGCTGGAGCGTCTGTTTGTAATCGCTCATGGGACGGGAAAACCTCCTCAAAAGGTGCGGTCGGCGACACAACCCACCGGAAGCGCAAGACGGCCAGCCCCAGGCTGCTGGCGAGCAGTGGGAGCGCGGCGGGCCTGCCGGTGGGCAAAAACCGAGGAAGCAGAAGGATACCGGCTTCCTGCAGGGAACAATATGCCTGCATGCTGCAAGAACGGCCGGAAGTCAAGCCGTTGCGGCCGAAGGACTGCCAGCTCTCTCCCCGTTGATGGAACACCCCTTGCATCAATGGGGCGGAACCAGCCGCGAGGGTCCACTTTCCGACACGCGGACAACCCGTCGCCAGGCAGGACCGACGGCAGAAGGAGCAGGGACATGGGACAACTCACGCAGGGCGATATGGTCCGCATCCGTGGCTGCGAACAGATCGGCGAAGTGCTGCATGCCGGAGCCTGGGGGCGTTGCCTGGTCCACCTGCCCCAGTTGGACGCCGTGGTGGTCCTGTCCCGGGAGGCCGTGACGCCCCTTTCCGCTGGGGAACGCAGCAACGCGGACCTGGACCTGCGCAATCTGCAGCTCGATGCCGCGTCTTACCTCCAGACCCTGCAGCACGCCGCGCTCTCGGCCTGAGGAGCGTGCCGGTCAGAGGAGCGCCCTGTCTTGCCTGCCCGCCGCCCCCCGTGTATGCTGCGTCAGCATGAGGAAACCGTCATGATGCATCTCCCGCTGCGGCCGAGTCGCCGCTCTGTCTTGCTTCCGTTACTCCTGTGCTGCTGGGTCGCACTGCCCAGCATCGCCTGGGGGCTGGACGCCCAGGCCCTGTTCCGCAAGGCCCAGGACTCCGTGGTGGTGGTGCTGGCTCTCCAAGGCAAGGAGGGGCAGGGCAATTTCGGTTCCGGCGTGCTCCTGCAGCGCGGCAACCTGGTGGCCACCAACCACCACATCATAGACGGGGCCGCCGAGCTGCAGGTCAAGCTGGCGGACGGCTCCACGGTCAAGGTCCTGCGGGTGCGGGCCGAGAGCCCGGAGCACGACCTGGCCATCCTGGAGATTCCCCGGGGGGGCAGGGCGCTGCCCATGGCCAGGGGCGAGGCCCAGGTGGGACAGGAAATCCTGGCCATCGGCCACCCCCAGGGGCTGGAGCGCACGCTGTCCACGGGCGTGATCAGCGGCATCCGGCAAAAGGATTCCACCCGGGTCTACCAGATCACGGCGCCCATCTCGCCGGGCAGCAGCGGTGGCCCCATCCTCAATGCCAAGGGCGAGATCCTGGGCCTGGCGGCCTTCTACGCCGTGGACGGCCAGAACCTCAATTTCGCCGTGCCCGTGAGTTACATCCAGGAACTGCTGGGGGCGCGTCAGGACGGCTCCCGGCACCTGACCCCGGCCACCCGCCTGAGCATCGAACAGGGCGCCGGAGAGATCCGCATCCTGCAGAGCAAGTGACCATGCGCCACTCCCTTGTCTTCCTTGTCGTCTTTCTGACGCTTGCTGTCGCCGCTGGGGCCCTGGCTGCCCCGGACTACACGCCGCGCACGCCCCAGCTGCTGCAGTTGGACCCCGCCGCTTCTCCCAAGACCATCCTGGACGCCTTCGTAGGCATCCCCTACCGCAGCGACGGCGCCGTGGACACCACGGGGCGGTTCGTGCTCTTCGCGGACCCGGCGGTCCAGTTCCAGACCCCCGGCCTCAATTGCAGCGGCTTCGTGGTAGCGGCACTACGGCTGCTGCTGCGCGAGCCCATCGGCCTGGAGCAGGCCAAGTACGACCGTCTGGGCGACAGCTACCGGGGCGCAACCCTGGGGGAAGACTGGGACTTCGGCTGGGACCTCGTGCTCAATCTCGCCCAGGGGCGCAACCCCACCCTGCTCCTGCCCCAAGGCCCCCTGCCCCTGGACGCCGCCACCCTGCACGGCCACGACGGCCGGAGCCTGCGCGGTTTCGACCTTTCCGAACCCGGGTCCTGGCTGGCCGCCCTGGCCCACGCCGCCCCGGGCACGGTGGTCCTGGCCAGCATGAGCAAACCCTGGGACAAGCAGGGCTACAGCCTGTTGCACCACCATGTGGGGCTGCTGCTGCCCCTGGCCAACGGCGAACTCTGGTTCTACCACGCCCTGGGCAAGGCCGGGGTGGAGCGCCTGCCCCTGCACAGCGCCGAGGGACTGGCCCGGCTCATCCGCGCCTTCCCCGCCGGTCCCCTGGGGCCGCGCATGGTCCTGCTCATCGGGGTGAGCCTGCCCCGCTAGCGCTTTATCGCCCTGAACCAAGGCCCCTGCGGCCGCATTCCGCTTGCCCGGCACCCGTCAAAAAGCCTATACTCCCGCCATGCCG
>CAZNSV010000057.1:0-11764 GCA_964575775.1 uncultured Desulfovibrionaceae bacterium | reverse complement strand
CTGCCTCGCCATCATGGCTCACACTCGCCGCGCGCCGGGCCAGGTCCGCCGCCACGTGGGGGGGCAGTCCCAGGTGCCGCGCCACGGCGGCCACGGCCAGCTTGCGGCGCGAGGGCAGGAACCGCCACAGGAGCTCCCCGGCCAGGTTGCCCAGGCGTTCCACCCCGCCAAAGTCCAAGGCTTCGCCCCCCAGGGCCGCCGCGGCGTAGAGCACTTCACGCATGGGGCGCTCCAGGCAAAGGGCGTGCAGCGATTACAAGGCGCATCGTTCCCCCAGGGCCAGCATGCGGGTTTCCAGGCGCTCCTGTTCTTGCTGCAGGGTGGCGGCGTCCAGCTCCGTCTCGCCCAGTTCGTAGGGCTCGCCCAGGACGATGCGACAGCGTGCGCCGGGCCAGGGCAGTTGGAAACGGTCCCAGGCCCGGGCGAAGATTTTCTTGCGCGAGAGGCCGATGCGGATGGGTACCAGCAGGGCGCCGGTCTTTTGGGCCAGGTAGACCGCCCCTTCCTTGACCTTGTGCCGGGGGCCGCGTGGGCCGTCCACGGTCACCACCCCGATCATGCCTTCCCGGCGCATCATCTTGCGGGCCAGGATCAGGGCCTGGACCCCGCCGCGCGACTTGGAGCCCCGGGCCGTGACCAGCCCCAAGCGCTGCAGCAGCTGGGCCATGATCTCGCCGTCCTGGCTCTGGCTGACGATGGCCACGAAACGGTGTGGGCCCATGTGGCGCAGATAGGGCAGGCAGAAGGTTTCGTCGTGGAAGTGGGCGAAGACCACGGCCCGCCCCTGCTCCTTGGCCCGGGCCACGGCTTCCCAGCCCTGGACCTCGTGGCGCAGGGAGGCCTCCCAGAGTCTGTAGAGCCCGGCCATGGCCGGGGCATAGACCGCAACCGGGATGCGCGGCAGGCGGATGCGCATGGTTCTCTCCCAGCTCAGGTTTCCTGCGCGAACTGCATGGCGTGCAGTCGGGCATACAAGGGGCAGCTGTGCAGCAGGGTCTCGTGGGGGCCCTGGGCCACGATGCGCCCCCGCTCCATGACCAGGATGCGGTCCGCCGCCAGGATGGTGGAGAGGCGGTGGGCGATGACGATGCTGGTGCGCCCCTGCATGAGATTCTCCAGGGCCAGCTGCACGATGCGTTCGGACTCGGTGTCCAGGGCGCTGGTGGCCTCGTCCAGGATGAGCAGGGCGGGGTTCTTGACCAGGGCGCGGGCGATGGTCAGGCGTTGGCGCTGCCCCCCGGAGAGCTTGACCCCGCGCTCCCCGAGCATGGTGGCATAGCCCTCGGGCAGCTCCAGGACGAAGTCGTGGGCGTATGCGGCGCGGCAGGCCGCCTCCACCTGCTCCTGCAGCACCCGGGGCTGGCCGTAGGCCACATTCTCCGAGACCGAGGCGTTGAAGAGGAAGCTGTCCTGGGAGACCAGCCCCATGCTCCGGCGCAGGGAGGCCAGGGTGTACGCCTCCAGGGGGTGCTGGTCCAGGAGGATGCGCCCCTCGCCTTGAATGTAGAAGCGCGGGATGAGGTTCACCAGGGTGCTCTTGCCCGAGCCGCTGGGTCCCACGATGGCCAGGCGCTCGCCCCGCCTGAGGGCGAAGTCGATGCCGTCCAGGGCTGGGGGCGTGTCCGGGGCATAGGCAAAACGCACCCCCTCGAAGCGCAGTTCCTGGAAGGAGCCGTCCCAGACGCGCTCCCCGCCTTGCTCAACGGCCAGCTCCGGGGAGTCCAGGACCTGGAAGACCCGCTCGGCCCCGGCCAGGGCCTGCTGGATGTCGGAGTTGGCGTTGGAGAGCTTCTTGATGGGCTCGTAGAGCATGATCAGGGCCGCGATGAAGGAGAAGAACGAGCCGGGGGTGGATTCGCCGGAGATGACCTTGTAGCCGCCGTAGCCGATGATGATGGCGATGCCCACGGCGCCCACCAGCTCCATGACCCGGGAGGAGAGCTCGGAGTAGATGACCTCCTTTTCCGCGATTTTCACCAGGCGTTTGTTCTCCGCCGCGAAGCGCCCGGCCTCGCGCTCTTCCGTGGCAAAGGCCTTGACCACCCGGATGCCGCTGAAAATCTCCTGCAGCACCGTGGCGATGTCCGCCAGCTTGCTCTGGTTGCGGCGCCCGTACTTGCGCAGTTTGCGCGCGAAGAAAAAGAAGGGGTAGAAGGCCAGGGGCAGCACCAGCATGGCCCAGATGGCCAGGCGCCAATCCCGGTAGAAGACCACGCCGATGAGCCCGGCCATGGTCAGGACCTCGCGCGTGAGCATCACGATGGCCGGCATGCTCATGCGGATCTGCAGCACGTCGTTGATCACCCGGCTCATGAGCATGCCCACCTGGTTCTCCTCGAAGAACTTGAGGGGCAGCAGGGTGATCTTGTCGTAGAGCTGGTTGCGCAAGTCCTCCAGCACCCGCAGGCCGCTGGTCTTCATCATGTAGTTCTGCAGGAACTGGAAGGTCCCCTTGACCAGGATCAGCAGCACGTAGGCAAAGGGGATCAGGAACAGGGCGTCCGCGTCCTTGCGGATGAAGATGTCGTCCAGGGCGGGCTGTACCAGGAAAGCCGCCCCGGCCGTGCACACCGCCACCACGGCCATGGACAGCACCGCCAGCGCCACCCGGGCCTTGTAGGGGCGGAAACACCCGGCGCAACGCCGCAATAGCGGCCCGCTCTTGTGCGCCGCTTCCTGATCGAGAAAGAGTTTCATGGTCCTGTGCGATCCTTGCTGAAGAAGTCCCCTGCGGCAGGGCAGGGCGCACTATACCCACAGCGGCCCTGTGGGGCAATCGCCTCATTCCGCATTTGGTCCACCCCCGTCGGGCGGGCTTGTCATAGTTTTTGTCTATGGTTTTGTCCGAATCGCATCCGATCTCTGAATTTGACCTAGGGGGCGTTTTGGTATGGATTCCAGGCCAAAGGAGACACCCATGACCACCCAAGACCTGGACTGCAAAGGGCTGCCCTGCCCGCAACCGGTGCTGCGCTGCAAGCAGTACATCGAGACGTACACGCCCGAAACCTTTGCCCTGCTGGTGGACAATGACGCAGCCAAGGAGAACGTGACCCGTTTTCTCGGCACCCAGGGCTATGCCGTGGAGGCGCAGGCGAGCGGTGACGGCATCTGGCGGCTGGCTGCCCGGCGCCAGGGCGCTGCCCCGGCCGCTGCGGACTGCGCCTGCGAGGTCATGAGCCCGGCCCAGGTGGCCCAGGTCGGTGCTCAGAAGATCTGTGTCTTCCTCACCGCCGAGACCATCGGGCTGGGCGACGACACGCTTGGGGGCAAGCTCATGGGCAACTTCCTGGGTACCCTGCCGGAACTGGGCTCGGAGCTTTGGCGCCTGATCCTGGTCAACGGCGCCGTGAAGCTGGCCGTGCACGACAGTCCGGTGCTGCCCCAGTTGCAAAAACTGGCCGACAGCGGCGTGTCCATCCTGGTCTGCGGCACCTGCCTGGATTTCTTCGGCCTTCTGGAGAAGAAAGCCGTGGGGCAGACCACCAACATGCTGGACGTGGTGACCAGTCTGCAGCTTGCCACCAAGGTCGTGAGGCCGTAAGGAGGTGCTGCGGCGGGAATGCCCCTTGCCGCATAAGCACCTCCTGTCATGACCGAAGACACCCTGTTGCGTCTCAACCGCGCCCTGGCCCAGGCCGGGGTCTGCTCGCGCCGCAAGGCCGACGAGCTGATCCAGGCCGGGCGGGTGCGCGTCAACGGTGCCCTGGTGGAAAGCCCGGGCCTGCGCATCGACCCCGCCCGCGACACGGTGGCGGTGGACGGCCGCACCATCGCCTTGGGGCGCGACGAGGAGCTCTACCTCCTGCTGCACAAACCGCCCCACGTCATGACCACGCTCAGCGATCCGGAGGGGCGCGGCACGGTACTGGACCTGCTGCCCCCGGATCTGGCCGCCCAGCGCCCGGTACCGGTGGGGCGGCTTGACTATATGTCCGAGGGGCTGTTGCTGCTCACCACCGACGGTGAATTGACCCTGCGCCTGACCCACCCCCGCTACCATCTGCCCAAGGTCTACCAGGTTCAGGTGCGCGGCCGCGTGGCCCCCGAGGCCCTGGCAGTGATCCGCAAGGGGCAGCGCCTCTCGGACGGCACCAAGCTGGCCCCGGCCGAGGTGCGGGTGCTGCACCAGGACGCCCGCAACACCCTGCTGGAGCTGACCCTGATCCAGGGCGTCAACCGCCAGATTCGGCGCATGTGCCAGGATCTGGGGCTGACCATCCTCTTCCTGCGTCGCAGCGCCCAGGGGCCGGTGCAGCTGGGCGACCTGCCCCGTGGAGCCTGGCGCCGCCTGCGCGCGGATGAAGTTGCGGCCTTGCGGGGCAGTGTGGGGCTGGACGGCTGAACCGCCCCTTTCGTTCTCTCCAGATTAATCCCCAAGTTTCTCGAGACCTGTTCCAGCTGTTTCACTGGTGCCCCCACGGGGGCGGAAGTGCTCTCGCTTTTTTCTTGAAATAGTCTAAAGAATATATAAACACCGAAATAATACTTGTCTGCCTGGGTGAAAAGGCTATGGTGGGGCAGTTCTCCGGAATCCGAACCGCAGAGGAGGGCGGCTTGGCAGGGTGGCACCGTGGCGTGTTGTGGGTGAAGCTCCAAAAAATGGTGCTGCTTGTCCTGGGGCTCTGCACTCTTGCGGACTGCGCCGCACAGCATCGCGTCCTGCCCGATAATCGGGCTCAGGGGCTCCGGCCCACGCCCCCTTCCGCCCAGACAGGGCAGAGCCAGGACCCTGCCGGGCTCGGTATCGCGAATGGGGCGCTCCAGGGAGTCGACAACGCGGGAGCAGTACCTCTGGCCAAGGGTGCGCCACGCCCAGCCCCCCCAGCGGCCGATCTGGCAGGAGCGGGTACCGGGTGGGAGCGGGAACCGCCCCCAGCGGTAACGGACAGACATTTTCCCGAGGGACGGTTGCGGGGCAAGGGACCTCTCTATCCTGCCGGTGCGAGGAGCAGGCCGGAAACCGCCGACGAACTGTCCGCGGAGCCCCGGGAACTGCGCTTCGTGCTGCGCTTCCGCTCCGGCAGCGAGCGCCTGGACGCGGACAGTCTCGCAACCCTGGGCCGGATCGCGGCCCTCATGCGGCACAATCCCACAGCCCTGGCCCGCGTGGAGGGGCATTCGGACAGCCTGGGCCCCGCGCGGCAGAACCTCAGGCTCTCCCTGCGCCGGGCCGAGCAGGTCCGGAAGCTGCTGGTGCGCGACCACGATCTCCCCCCGCAGCGCCTGCACGTCCAGGGCTATGGCCACGTGCGCCCCTTGGCGGATAATGCCGGAGCCAGGGGGCGGGCCGCCAACCGGCGGGGGGAGGTGTTGCTCGGCGCGGACACGCCCCTGCAAGGAGTGGCCGAGGCCCAACCCCAGCGGCAGCCGGAGGGTGCGGCGGCGAGTGGGAGCGGTTCTGCCCCAACAACTGCCAGCGCGCCCCTGTCCCTGGTCCTTGGGGCGGAGCCCGCCCTGCTCCCCGCGCCCGGGCCAGGCCCTGCCGGGGGAGCCTCCCTGGCAGAGGCGGCAGCGGCTGCCCAGGGGCAGTGCCTGGTGCTCTGCTACCACGATCTGGACACGAATGGGCGCTACAGCATCTCCAGCCAGGCCTTCACCCGACAAGTGGATTTCCTGCTGGCCAACGGCTTCACCTTCCTCAGTCTGGAAGCGTTCAGCCGCTGCATGGAGCAGGGGGCCTTTCCACACAAGTCGTTGCTCCTGACCTTTGACGACGGCTGGAAATCCGTCATGAAGGCCTTTGCCATTCTCAAGGAGCGCGAACTGCCCTTCGTGGTCTTCCTGGCCATGCAATACGCCGGGCACCCCACGGGCAGATGCCTGAGCCGGGATAATCTGGAGGAACTCAAGGCCTACCCCGGTACCGGCTTCGGCAACCACTCCTTCGGTCACGCCAACCGCTTGTTCGGGCGGCGCAAGGGCAACGGTCCCGAGTATCTGGCCTACATCCGCAACGACATCGCCAAGAGCCAGGCCCACTTTCAGGAGTTGATCGGCCGCGACACGCAGTTCTTCGCCTTTCCCTTCGGGCACGTGAACGAAGACTACCAGGCCGCACTCCAGGCCGCCGGATTCCGCTACCTCTTCACCACGTCTCCCAAGGCCTTCACGGCAGCGGTGAATCCCGTGGCCATTCCACGCATCGCCGGGGAGCGGCTGGCGCCGCAGACCATCGTGGCCCAGTTCCAGGACCTGCCCCAACAAGCCCAGGCCCCGCAAACCCGGTTCCGGCAAGCCCAGGGGCCACAACCGCCGACCCTGCAGCGTGTGGCCCTGCGTGCGGACAGCGGGCTCTCCCCACCGCGCAAGGGGCGGTTCCTTTCGGACAAGACCCCAGAGTCGAGCCTGGCCAGACCCCCGGTACGGCCGGAGCGGCCAGGTTTGCCCGATGCGGGCATGCGGCAATTGGTGCAGGGTCCGCAACTGCCGCACGTCGGCTGGCCAACGCTGCTTGCGGCCAGGCCGGAGCAAATGGCCGGGCCGCCGGGCGCGGTGTGGAAGGAATTCAGCCCGTTGTGGTAGCTGTATAATTCAGGCCCGCTCCTTGCATAGTGCTTTCCAACACACACGAAAGGGAAAGACCAGCAAGGAGGCGACCATGCACACCACCCCAGCGCCCCGACCAGTGACTCAGGAAGAGGCCCCGACTTCGGGCCAGTGGCATGCCGTGGATTTTTCCGATGTGGCCGTGACCGCGTCGGCCCTGGAAGGCATCAAGTCGGCTTTGCGCAGCATCCTGCCCCACCATGTGCCCCAGACGGCCCTCAAGGGCATCACCGTGGCCGACTCCCTGGCCCTGTTCGCCCAGCGCCTGTTCTGGGAAGAGGGCAGCGGCAGGTTGCTGCTCTGCTCGGAAATCAGCAACCGACGCTACTGCCTGGACATCCCCGCGGGGCAGTGGCAGTTGCGGGTGCCCGGGCAGGTGCACTGAGCGACCCGGCAAGCGGATTATCGCCTTGCAACAAGGCCTCCCGGTGCCGCCGCGGCTCAATAGACCCGGGTACCGGGGGCCACGTCCCGTTCCGGCTGCAGCAGCACCACGCCGGGGGCTTCGGGAGCGCCCCCGTCCACTCCCAGCACCAGCACGTCCGAGCGAAAGCCCGCCACCTTGCGTGGCGGGAAGTTGCACACGGCCACCACCAGCCGCCCCACCAGTTCTTCTGGGGTGTAGAGGGCGGTGAGCTGGGCGCTGGACTGTTTTTCGCCCAGGGGTCCGAAGTCCAGCCAGAGCCGGTAGGCGGGTTTGCGGGCCTTGGGCAGGGGTTCGGCGCGCAGGACGCGCCCCACCCGGAGTTCGACCTGGGTGAAGTGCTCGATGTCGATGGTTTCGCTCTGCGGTGCGGTGTGGTCCATGGGCTCATCCTGGAAAGGGTTGGCGCGGCGGCCGCGGGGGCCGGAGAGGATCCATACACCACGCTCGTTGCGGCGAAAAGAGCCTGCCCAGCGCGGAGGCGGGTGCGGGCTTGCGACAGGGGCGGAAACTGCGTACATCCCGGCCATGTTGATAGGTTCTGCACGGGGGAGTCATGTCTGAGGCGTTGCTGGACATTCAGGAGCTGAGCACCCGCCTGGTGAGCAGCCGGGGGTCCGTGGCCGCGGTCAACGGGGTGAGCCTGGCCCTGGGCGCCGGGGAAACCGTGGGCGTGGTGGGAGAGTCCGGGTGCGGCAAGACCATGCTGGCTCTGTCCGTGCTGCGCCTGGTGCCCGACCCTCCGGCCAGGATCACCGCCGGGCGCGTGTTGTTTCAGGGGCGCGATCTCCTGCAACTGGACGAAGCAGCCATGCGTGCCGTGCGCGGCAACGACATCTCCATGATCTTCCAGGAGCCGGTGACCTCCCTCAACCCGGTGTTCACCGTGGGGGAGCAGATCGCCGAGGCCCTGCGTCTGCACCAGGGGCTGGGCAAGGCCGAGGCCCTGCGCGAGGCCGCGGCGCTGCTGCACCTGGTGGGACTGCCCAACCCCGAACGGCAGGTGCGGAACTACCCCCACGAGCTTTCCGGAGGCATGTGCCAGCGTGTGGTCATTGCCATGGCCCTGGCCTGCGACCCGCTACTGCTGCTGGCCGACGAGCCCACCACGGCCCTGGACGTGACCATTCAGGCCCAGATCCTGGACCTGATGCTGGAGTTGCAGGAGAAGAAGGGCACGGCCATTCTGCTCATCACCCACGACCTGGGGGTGGTGGCCCAGACCTGCAGCCGGGTTACGGTAATGTACACGGGGCAGGTGGTGGAGTCCGCGCCGGTGGAGGCCTTGTTCCGCGACCCACTGCACCCCTACACGCGGGGGCTCTTGCGCTCCCTGCCGCGCCCCGACGCCCAGCGGCGTCAGCCCCTCACGCCCGTGCCCGGCACGGTGCCCAGCCTCTGGGACCTGCCCAGGGGCTGTACCTTCCATCCGCGCTGCCCCGAGGCCTTCGCGCGCTGCCCACACGAGGCTCCGCCGCTGCTGCGCAGGCCCGACGGCCGCGAAGTGCGCTGTCTGCTCTACGCCTGAACCTCTTCACTGCCCCAGATCGAGGAGGGCGCCCGGCTCGGGCAGCAGTACCTGCAGATCCCGGGTTGCGGCGATCAGCTCCACGATTTCCTGCCTGCGTTCGCGGCGCACATCGCGGCGAACGTGCACCAGGGCCAGGCGTCGAGCCCGGGCCCTGCGGGCCAGGTCGATGCTGCCCGGCACCGTGCCGTGCCCCGGCGTGTCCAGTTCCATGGCAAAGGACTCCTGCACCAGCAGGTCGACACCCTCGGCCAGCTCAAGACACTGCTGCGTGGGGCGGCCGTCCCCGCTGTAATACACGCTGTGCCTGCCGTCGCCTAGGCGCAGGGCGAGATTGGGCTGGGGGTGCTCGCTGTGGGCGGTCTGCAGGGTCAGCCCCAGGGGGAGCAGCGTGCCCCCAGGTACCGCTTCCATGAAGCTCAGGGGGAAGGTGAAGCGGTGGCGCAGGCCCGGGTAGGCCAGGTCCATGGCCCGGCAGACCAGGTCTTCGATGCCGGGCTGCCCCACCACGGTCAGGGGCTTGTCGCGCTTCTGCTCCCAGAATCGGAGCAACAGGGCGGGCAGACCGCAGAAGTGATCTCCGTGGAAGTGCGAGATCCAGACCAGATCGAGGTTCAGGGCCTGCTGCTCGGGCACGGTGCGGAACAGGGCAAAGGGGGCGGTGAACCCGCAGTCCAGGAGCACGGTGCGGCGGACGCCTCCGGGCGCGGTCTCCAGCCAGAGCGAGCAGTTGGGCAGGGTCTCGTCAAAGGCCTCGCCCACGCCGACGAAGGTGCAGCGCATGGAGTGCTCCTTGTGGGATAGGTGGCAGGCAGGGGCGAGGGGGCAACCCTTAAGGGGGTCCCCCTCGCGTTCTCCTCTCGGAACGTTTTACCTTGAGAGCATATGCCTGGAAAAGGTGTAAGTGCTCATAGGCATATTCCTGAAACAAGCAGCATTCGTTTCAGGAGGGAGCCTTGCTTCAAGGCGAAAATGCGCTAGCGGTACCCGGCCATGGCGCGCAGCCGCTGCAACCGCTCCTCGATGGGCGGGTGGGTGCTGAAGAGCCCGGCCATGCGGGAGGCGCTGAAGGGGTTGACGATGAACATGTGGGCGGTGGCCTCGTTGCCGGCCTGCATGGGCACGCGCTGGGCAGCGGCCTGGAGCTTTTCCAGGGCCGAGGCCAGGGACAGGGGGTTTGCGGCAATGGCCGCGCCGGTCTCGTCGGCCAGGTATTCCCGGGAGCGGGAAATGCCCATCTGCACGAGCATGGCGGCCATGGGCGCCACCATGGCCAGCACCAGGGTCACGATGGGGTTGGGGCTGTCCTCGTCGTTGCGCCCCAGGCCGAAAATGGCGCTCCATTGGGCCATGGAGGCCATGTACATGATCACGGAAGCCATAACCCCGGCCACGGACTGGATGAGGATGTCGCGGTTCTTGATGTGGGCCAGCTCATGGGCAAGGACGCCGCGCAGCTCTTCGGTGCTCAAGAGGCGCATGATGCCCTGGGTGACGCAGACCACGCCGTGCTCGGGGTCGCGTCCCGTGGCAAAGGCGTTGGGCGCGTCCTGGGCCATGATGCAGACCTTGGGCTTGGGGATGCCGGCGTTGTGGGCCAGTTCCTCCACCATGCGGTGCAGGGCGGGGGCGTCCTGGGGTGCCAGCTCCTGGGCGCCGTACATCTTCATGACGATCTTGTCCGAGAACCAGTAGCTGCCCACGTTCATCACCAGGGCCAGGATGAAGGCTATGAACAGACCGGCCCGCCCGCCGAGGAGACCGCCGAAGAAGATGATCATGGCGGAAAGCAGCCCGAGAAGCAGAACAGTCTTGATGGTGCTGGTCATGGGTGACTTGGACCTCCGTATGGCTGAAAGTGTGTTGCCCAATGCCAAAACGACCGGAGCCCCGTCGGGTCGGCGCCGGTCCCTGGCAAGCCTGTGGATGCTCGGAAAAAGCGGCAGGTAATTTCCGAGCAGAGTGCGCCCGTCCGCGGATCTTCCGGGACGGGCTGCGCCCTGTTCAGGGTCACGCAGCTTATGCAGAAGTGACGTTTACAGAAAGGTGCCCCTTTCCGCTCCCTTCATTATAATTCGCACAGAGGGCAAGTCAACGCTTTCCGGAGCGACTCAGTCCTCCTGTCCCAGCAGGGCCGCGACCCGTGCGGGATCGAGGTGGCCGTGGGCCGAACCCAGGTCCAGGGGCGAAACCTGCCGCAGCCCCTGCAGGATGCCCAAGGCCTCTTCGTGGCTGATGGGTTCTTCGGAGCCCAGGTGCATCTGCAGGCGACGCAACCCGCCTCCCGTGATTGCGACGTTGTCGGTTTCGGACTGGGGGCGGTTCTGATCGGCCACGACGGAGCTGCCGCGCAGGGCGGGCTCCTGGAGCTCGAGGCCGAGGTTCTTGGCCAGGTCCTCCAAGGCGAGCAGGGAAGAGCGTACGGAGTCGATGGCGTGCATTGGGGGCTCCTTAGTTGGGCAGCACGGTTTCGGGCTGGCTCTGCCGCAGCAATGCGGTGAATTCTTCGGCCGTGGACTGCTCCAGCAGGATCTGGGTACGCAGGCCGCAGCAAGAGAGCCTGGTCATGATCTTGTCGTATTGTTCGCGGGCGGCGTCGCTGAGGCTGTCGGAAAAGCGGCTGTCCTGGAGCATTGCCAGAAGCGCCCCCGTGGCTCCAGCCAGGTCGTAGTACTCGGAAAAGAGACGACGCTGCACGCCCACGGACTTGACGCCCTGCAACACTTCCTCGCGCAGGTTTTCCTTGATCTTGAGCAACATTTCCCGGTTTTCCGGTGTGTTGTACGAAGCGGTGCCTTTGTTCATGCGGCCTCCAGGTCTGAGTCCCGCAGGGGGACGGTTTCGCTGGGAGAAGCAACAAGTGTGCCGCAACAATAGTTGTGTCATATTAGCATGTTGTATGTCTGTGGCCGGGCAGGGTGGGGGGGCGTTTCAGAATTCCGACACCAACGCGCCCCATGCTGTGGGCAGTGCGAGCAGGAGCGTCAAAAAGAAAGCGGCCCACTGCACGAGGCAGCGGGCCGCAAGAGAGCCTGAGGAAGCGAGGGGCTAGGCGTGCCCGACCTCGCGCTTGACGTCGATGGCGATTTTCCAGAGCACCGTCAGGATCATGGCGCCGATGGCGTAGATGCCGATGGCGATGGCCAGCTCCACGATGCTGGGCACATACTCGGTGTAGCCGTCGAACATGTTGGGCGTGAAACCGCCGACCAAGAGGCCGATACCCTTGTCGATCCAGGTGGCGATCACCAGGATGCCCAGGG
>CAZNSV010000056.1:0-11816 GCA_964575775.1 uncultured Desulfovibrionaceae bacterium | reverse complement strand
GGAGGACCAGGCCGAGCGCCTGACCACCTGCCTGGCGGACTTCAATGTTTCGGGCGAGGTGACCAAGATCAATCCCGGCCCCGTGGTGACCATGTTCGAGTACAAGCCCGCGCCCGGGGTCAAGATCAGCCGCATCGCCGGGCTGTCCCACGACCTGGCCCTGTCCCTCAAGGCCCTGGCCGTGCGCATCGAGGCCCCCATCCCGGGCAAGGATTCCGTGGGCATCGAGATTCCGAGCAAGAAGCGCCAGACCGTGCATTTGCGCGAAATCCTGGGCTCCAAGCTCTTCAAGTCCTCGGCTTCGCTGCTGACCATCGCCTTGGGGCAGGACATCGCCGGTCGGCCCCAGGTGGCGGACCTGGCCAAGATGCCCCACTTGCTGGTGGCTGGTGCCACGGGTGCGGGCAAGAGCGTGTGCCTGAACAGCATCCTCTTGTCCTTCATGTTCAAGGCTCGTCCCGAGGAGCTGAAGCTCTTGTTGGTGGACCCCAAGCGCATCGAGCTTTCGGTGTACCAGGACCTGCCGCACCTGGTGCACCCCGTGGTCACGGAAATGCACATGGCCAAGAACGCCCTGGACTGGGCGGTCTCGGAGATGGACCGGCGTTACGAGGCCATGGCCAAGCTCGGGGTGCGCAACATCGAGGGGTTCAACACCAAGGTGGGGCAACTGGCCGCCCGCACCGCCGCCGGGGAGCACCTGAGCGGCGAGCAGGCCGAGCTCGAGCGCATGCCCTATCTGGTCATCGTCATCGACGAGTTGGCGGACCTCATGCTCACCGCGGCCAAGGAAGTGGAAATGAGCGTGGTGCGCCTGGCCCAGCTGGCCCGGGCTGCGGGCATCCACATGATCCTGGCCACCCAGCGCCCCAGCGTGGATGTGGTCACCGGCCTGATCAAGGCCAACTTCCCCTGCCGCATCTCCTTTCAGGTCACCTCCAAGCACGACTCGCGCACCATCCTGGACCAGGTGGGCGCCGAATACTTGCTGGGCAAGGGCGACATGCTCTTCAAACCCGGTGGGGGGCGCTTGCAGCGCATGCACGGCGCCTTTGTGCGTGACGAGGACGTGGTGGCCGTGGCCGACTGGTGGCGGGAGCAGCAACCGCCCGACTACCAGCTGGACTTCGAGAACGTGGAGCCCGGTGGCGAAGGGGGCCTGCTCGAAGGCAATCCCGGTGACCTGGCCGGGGATTCCATGTACAAGGAGGCCGTGGCTTTCGTGCTCAGTCAGGGCAAGGCCTCCATTTCCCTGCTGCAACGCCGCTTCCGCATCGGCTTCAACCGATCGGCCCGCTACATCGAACAGATGGAGATCGACGGCATCGTGGGGCCCGCGGACGGCAGCAAACCTCGCCCGGTTCTCAAGGGCGGGGAATAAGAACCAAGGAGTCAGCAATGCGTACGTGTCATCTCGGCCTGTCGGCGACGGGCCTGCTGTTACTGTTGGTACTCACCGTGAACGCCCCCGTTTGGGGAGCGGACGATCTGGTGGGCACCATCCAGAAAACCTACGAAAACCTCACCGCCTTTGACGCCAAGTTCACCCAGGTCCTGCGCAACACGGCCAGTGGCGAGGAGCAGGAGCGCAAGGGCATGATCTTTTTCAAGAATCCCGGCCTGGTCCGCTGGGAGACCACCGAGCCGGAAAGCGAACTCCTGGTGGTGGGCAAGTCTGTGGTCTGGGACTACTTCGACGAGGAGAAAGTGGCCTACAAGTATTCGGTGGAGCAGGTCCTGGACTCCAAGACCATGCTGCGCTTCATCTCCGGCCAGGCCCGGCTGGATCAGGACTTCTGGATTTCCCGGGAGGGAGACGAGGAGGGGCTGGCCAAGCTGAACCTGACCCCCAAGGAGCCGGAGCCGCAGCTGGTGCAGGCCTATGTCTGGGTGGAAGCCGGGCAGGGGCTCCTGCGCCGCATCCTGCTGCAGGACTTCTACGGCAACGAGAACGAACTGCACTTCACGGAGCTGCGAATCAACCCCGATGCGCCGGACGACCTCTTCGAGTTCACCCCGCCCGCGGATGCGGAGATCTTCGACAACATGCCTCCGGCCGGGGTGCAGGAGCAGACCTTGACGCAGTAGGCACGAGCGTCAAAAGCTATCGGGCGCCGGACCCCTGGGGACAGGGATGCGGCGCCCGTTTATTTTCTGAGAGCGGCGGCGGGTCAGGGTGCGTTGAACAAGGGGCGAGTGGTCACGGGCGCAATACCGGGATAGCTGTTGGAACCGGCCAGCCGCCAACGGTAGGCCGCGCCCGGGTCCAGGCCGCACTGGGTCAGCAGCAGGCTGCGCTTGCCGAGTTTGAGATTCGGCGCGTCAAGGGGCACTTCGATGCGCTCCTGGGCATGGAAGGGGCAGCCGGGGCAGTCGCCGCCCTCGCCGCTGCGGGCCAGCTCCAGCACCAGGCGGCTCAGGTTCTCGCTCTTGCCCTGCACCCTGGCGCGCACCTCCAGACAGCCGTTGACCAGGTTGCCCGTTGGGGCGGCAAAGGAGAAGCGCTCCTGCTCGGCTCCGGGTTCGGGCCAGTTCTTGCGGCCGCAGCCAGGACCGGCAGCCAGGAGCAGGACCAGCAGGGAGATGAGCAAGGCGAGGCGGGTACTGCGCGACATCACTGCCCCCAGGTGGTTTTCCAGGTATTGAGGAGGTTCAGGGCCTCCATGGGTGTCATTCGATCTACCGCGACTGCTCGCAGGGCGTCAAGCAAGGGATGCTCGTAGGTCTCGGCTGGTTCGGAATCATCCGGGGGCGGGCCGCAGACCCCGGGCAGGGTGGTCTGCAGGGCCGTGATGCGCTGCACCCGCTCGTTGGCCTCGCGCTGTTTCTGTTCCAGCTCGTGCAGCAGTTCGCGGGCGCGCTGCACCACGGAGCGCGGCACCCCGGCCAGCTTGGCCACCTCGATGCCGTAGCTGCGGTCCGCCGGGCCGGGTACCAGGCGGCGCAGGAACACGATGTCGCCCCCCCATTCCTTGACCGCGATGTTCATGTTCCGCACGCCGTGCACCACGCCCTCCAGGGCTGTGAGCTCGTGGTAGTGGGTGGCGAAAAGGGTGCGGATGCCGCCGCTGCGTGCGGCCAGGTCCTCCACCACGGCCCAGGCCAGGGCCAGACCGTCGAAGGTGCTGGTGCCGCGCCCGATCTCGTCCAGGATGATCAGGCTGCGCTTGCCGGCCTGGCGCAGGATGCGGGCGGCTTCGGTCATCTCCACCATGAAGGTACTCTGCCCCTGGGCGAGATTGTCCGAGGCCCCCACCCGGGAAAAGATGCGGTCCGCCAGGCCGATGCGCGCGAAGCGGGCCGGGACGAAGGAGCCCATTTGCGCCATGATGCAGATGAGCGCGGCCTGGCGCAGCACCGTGGACTTGCCCGCCATGTTGGGGCCGGTGATGAGCAGCAGGCTGCGCTCCTCGTCCATGTGCAGGTCGTTGGGGATGAACTTTGCGGCGCCCTGCACGGCCTCCACCACCGGGTGACGGCCGGCGGTGATGCGCAACTCCGCCCCCGCATGTAATTCGGGGCGCGTCCAGTCGTGCTTGCGTGCCGCCTCGGCCAGCCCCTGCCAGCAGTCCAGGGCGGCCAGGAGCTGGGCCATGAACAGGAATTTTGGGCGGGCCTTGGCCACGGTGTCCCGCAGCTCCTGGAACAGGGAGTATTCCAGGGTCTTGCGTCGCTCGGCGGCGGCGAAGATGCGCTCCTCCAACTCCTTGAGCTCCGGGGTCACGTAGCGTTCGCAGTTGGCCAGGGTCTGGCGGCGGGAAAAGTGGTAGGGGGCCTTGTCCGCCTGGGAAGCGGGCAGTTCGAGGAAGTAGCCGAAGACCTTGTTGAAGCCCAGCTTGAGCTTGGGCAAGCCGGAGCTCTGCTGCTCCTTGTCCAGCAGGGTCTGGAGCAGGGCCTCGCCGTGCTCCGTGAGCTGGATGCACTCGTCCAGCTCCGGGGTGAAGCCCGGGCGGAACAAGCCGCCCTCGGTCACCACCAGGGGCGGGGAGTCCACCAGGGCCCGGCCCAAAAGCTCGCGGTAGTCGGCCAGATCGTCCCATTGTTCAAGCAGTGCTTGAACAGGCTGGGGCAGTTCTTCCTGCTCCTCCAGGATGCTGCGCAGGATGGGCAGCACCCCCAGGCTCTCGCGCAGGGCCACGAAGTCCTTGGGCGTGGCCCGGCCCAGAAAGATGCGCGTGGAAAGGCGTTCCAGGTCGAAGACCTGCTGCAGCTGGGCCCGCATGACCCCGCGCAGCTGCTCGCGCTCGAAAAAGAACTCCACGGCGTCCAGGGTCTTTTCCGCGGGCTCCCTGTCGCGCCAGGGGTGACGCAGGCGCTCCTGCAGCAACCGCCCCCCCATGGGCGTGAGGGTCTGATCCAGCACGTGCCAGAGTGTGCCGAGGCCGGTGCCGCCGTTGAGGCGGCGAAAAAGCTCGAGATTGCGCTCCGTGACCTCGTCCAGCAACAGGTGCCGGCTGAGGTTCAGGGGCTGGAACGGGGTCAGGTGGGTCAGGTCGTGTTTCTGAGTCTGCAGCAGGTAGGCCAGCAGGGCCCCGCAGGCCCGCACCAGTTCCGGTTTTTGTTGCAGGTCCAGCACGGACAGGTCTTCCACGCCCTGGGCCTTGCAGAGCCGCTCCCGCCCTCCGGCCAGATCGAAACTGGCTCCCGCGGGCAGGCGGTTGATGAAGCCGCGCCGCTGTTCCACGCCTTTGGGCAGGGGCAGGTCGTCGGGCACCAACAGCTCGCTGGGGCCGATCTTCTCCACCCACTGCCAGAGCTCCTCCTCCTTGCGGGACTGCAACCCGGTCCACTGCCCCGTGGAGTAGTCCAGCCAGGCCAGGGCCCCCACGCCGTTCTTGGCGCTCCAGTAGAGGGCGGCCAGATAGTTGCCCGACTTGGCCGCCAGGTTGGCCTCCTCCACCACGGTGCCCGGGGTCAGGACCCGGGTCACGGCGCGCTTGACCAGCCCCTTGGCCTGCTTGGGGTCCTCGATCTGGTCGCAGATGGCCACCTTGTAGCCCTTCTCGAGGAGCTGGGTCAGGTAGCTCTCCACGGAGTGGTGCGGCACCCCGGCCATGGGCACCCGGGCGTCGGCCTTGGGATTGCGGCTGGTCAGGGTGATCTGCAGCTCCCGGGCCGCGGTCTCGGCGTCCTCGAAAAACAGCTCGTAGAAGTCGCCCATGCGAAAAAAGAGCAGGGCACCGGGGTGCTCCTCCTTGATGCGGAGGTACTGCTCGAACATGGGCGTCAGCTTGGCTTCGGACATGGGCGCGGGGCGGCCTACTCGTGCAGGGCGAGGCGGAAGGCGATGGAGTGCCAGCTCCGGCAGCGGGGGCAGACGAAAAAGGTCCGCTCCCGCGTCAGTCCGCAGGCGCGGCAGACAAAGCGCTTCACCCGCCGGGCCTGGAGGGTGAAAAATTCCAACTGGTGTTGCAGGGAGGGGCTCAGCTCCTGGCGCTCCATGTCCAGGGCCAGGAGCTCCAGGCGGGCGGGCCAGAACTCGGGGTTGAGCAGCAGGGCGCGCTCCAGCCAGGCCCGGGCCAGGTCCGGATCGCCGCAGACCAGGAGCATGAGGGCGCCGTAATGGACCACCAGCACGTCCTGAAAGCCCTGGTCCAGCACGGGCAGCAGCGTGGTGCACAGGGGCGCGCGCTCTTGCGCACCACCGCTGGCCTCGCTGCCCAGGATCAGGTCTTCCAGCACCCCGTCCAGCAGGAGAAAGCGCAAATCCGGGGGCACGGCGGCCAGGGCCTCGCCCAGGAGCCCCGGGACCTTCTTGGTCTGCCCTTGGGACACGGCCTGGGTCAGGCTCAGGAGCCAGGCTTCCACGGAGCCGGGATGGACCTTGAGGGCCTTGCCGAGAAGCTTGCGCCCCTGCCCGGCGTCCTTGGCCTCGAAATGCTTGCGGGCCAGGAGCACGGTGTAGTGGGCCTGGGCCACGGGATTGTGCAGGCGGCCGAAGCAGCGGGCCGCACGTTCGTAGTCGCCCCCCAGGGCCGCGAGCTCGGAAAGTTCGCGCAGGATGGCCTCGTCCTCGCCCCCCAGGGCCGCGGCCTCTTCCAGGGCCTTCACGGCGCGGTCGAGGAAGCCCCCACGGCGGTAGTCGCGCCCCAGTTCGAAGAGGGTGCGGGCCTTGACGCGGGCTTCCAGGCCAGGGCGGACCATGAGGCTGGTGCGGATGTGCACGGCGCGTTCAATCTCGCCCTGGGCGCGGTAGAGGTTGCCCAGGGCGAGATAGATTTCCACGAGGTCGGGATTGTCCCGGACCAGTCGGCTCAATTCGCCGATGGCGGCCAGGGTGTCCCGCGAGGCGGGCGGCTGTCCTTCCGGCTCGGGCCAGGCGTGAGGCGACGCCGAGCCTCTGGACCACCGCCGGGGGCCGAACAACGACATGAACGATCCTTATTTTTCGGCGGTTTCTTCCTGGGTGCCGCTCTTGTCGGAGCCGTAGGAACCGTAGGAACTGGTTTCCAGGGGCAGATTACGCAGGGAGTTCACTTCCTGCTCCAGCTTGTTCAGCTTGCCGCGACATTCCTTCAGCTGCTTGGAAAGACGGAGCTTTTCCATGAGGAAGTAGAACAGCACCAGGATGGAGCCCAGGCCGAAGGAGATCAGCAGCAGGAAATAGAAGGGCAGGGGGCGCGACTCGACCTTGAAGTCGCCCAGGAAGAAATCGAGATGCAGGCTCATTTCCTGCGACAAGATCTGCGTGTTCTGTACGAAAAACATCATGGAGATGAGGAACAGCACGACCAGTGCGAAGACCTTGAGAAAGCGCATGGGCTCCTCCTGTGGGAACGTTAGGGGTTGAGGTGAACCTGATCGAAGCGGGGCTTGAGTTTTTCATATGTGCAACGCAGATGCTCGGGGATCACCCGCGTTTCCGAAAACACGGCCATGAAGGACGAATCGCCGTTCCAGCGTGGCACCACATGGAAGTGCAGGTGCTCCCGGATGCCCGCGCCGGCGGCTTCACCCAGGTTCAGGCCACAGTTGAGACCGTGGGGGCGCATGGTTTCCTGCAGAATGCGCACGCACTCCTGCAACAGGGCCATCTGCTCCGCGCACTCCTCGGGGCTGCACTCCGTGAGGTTCATGATGTGCCGGTAGGGTGTGACCATCAGGTGTCCGCTGTTGTAGGGGAACTTGTTCATGATCACGAAGTTGTGCGCGCCACGGAACAGGACCAGGCGCTCGGCGTCTTCGTCCCGGTGCTCCGGCAGGCAGAAGACGCAGCTGTCGGGCTTGGGACCGAGGATGTAGTCGATGCGCCAGGGCGCCCAAAGATTTTCCATGGTCTGATCGTGCTCCTCACCGCGAAACAGCAGCGTGCCGGATCCAAAGGGGAGACAACTCCCGCGCCTTTTTCCAGCACTGGAGAGTACACACCGGAGCAGCCAAGAGCAAGGGGATTTTCAGCCCAGGCGGGCGCAATACCCAAAGAGGGCGTACCCTTGGGGGGCTGCGCCGCTCACTCCGCTCCCGGCAACAACCCTTTTTCCGTGGCGAGGCGTTTGGCCAGCTCCAGTTGCTCGGCCCGCCCGGGCGCCAGGCCGTCCCGTTTGGCGGCCAGCACCTCGGCCAGGAGCAACCCCAAGGGAGGGCCCGGCGGCAAGCCCAGGGCCATGAGGTCCCGGCCCCCGATGTCGGTCCGGATGTGGCGCAGCACCGTCAGGTAGTTGGAGATGCTGCGTTTGAGCGGCTCCTGACGGCAGCGGGCCATGAGCAACAACACTCCCTCCAGGTCGATGTAATCCAGGATGGAGCACAGCTCACTGGCGGGGCCGCGCTGGGCGCTCCAGTAGAGCAACTTGTCGTTGGCCGGTCCCAGCGCCGCCAGCAGGCTCAGGAAGTCTCTGGCCAGGGTCTCGGGAAAGTTAAAGCGTTGCACGAGGGTTTGGGTGTCCGGGAAGCTGAGGCCGATGCACAGCCCCAGCATCCGCACCCGCCAGATCTCTGGCTGCGGTTCCAGGTAGAGCAGCCGGTACCAGGTCAGCACCCGCTCGATTTCCTCCAGCAGTACTTCGGTGGCCGGAGTAAGAGCCAGCATGGGGTGCACGGCCGTGAGCAGTTCGCGTTTGGCCATGGAGCGCAGACAGGCCAGGGGATTCTTCTCTTCGAGGATCAGCCGGAACTCGTGGAACAACCTCGCCCCGGACAACTTTTCCAGCAGGCGCAGCTGCAGGGCGTTCTTGATCAGTCGCTGGGTCTGCTTGCCGATCTGGAAGTCGTAACGCTGCTCGAAACGGATGGCCCGCAGCATGCGGGTGGGGTCTTCCACAAAGCTCAGGGAATGCAGCACCCTGAGCGACCTGTCCTTGATGTCCCGTTGGGCGCCGAAAAAGTCCACCAGGCGGCCGAAGCTCCCGGGGTTGAGCTGCACCGCCAGGGCATTGATGGTGAAGTCCCGGCGGTAGAGGTCCATCTTGATGGAGGAAAGTTCCACCGTGGGCAGGGCCGCGGGGTGCTCGTAATACTCGAGCCGGGCCGTGGCCACGTCGATGTGCTGCTCCTCGCTTTCCCCCTTGGGGCGGTAGATCATCACCGCTGTCTTGAACTTCTTGTGCGCGCGCACCCGACCATTGAGCTCCGCGGCCAGGGCCTTGGCAAAGGCGATGCCGTCGCCTTCGACCACCAGATCCAGGTCCAGGTTGTTCTGGCGCAGCAACAGGTCGCGCACGAACCCGCCCACGGCGTAGACCGCCATGTCCATGCGGCTGCCCAGCTCTCCCGCGGACCGCAGCAGGGCGAAGATCCGGGCGGGCAGGCGCTCGCGCAGCAGACTCTGCACGTTGCGCTCGCGGCTCTTTTCCGGCTGTAGGGATTCGGGGATGCGCGCCGGCTCCTCGATGAGGGTGTTGATGAGGTCCGTGCGCGAGATGACCCCCACCACTTCCCCGTCCTCCACCACGGGCGCCAGGCGTTGCCGCTGGCCGATGATGATCTCGATCACCGGGTAGAGGTCCGAGTGGGGGTTGATGAACGCGCACTCGCGCAGCATGTACTCTTCCACGAGAATGTGCCCCAGCTCGTGGGCCAGGGCCCGGTTGGCGATGCTGTTGTCCAGCACCCCGGCGCATTTCCTGGTGCCCTTTTCCACCACGGGCACGGCCTTGAAGCCGAAGCGGTTCATCAGCTCCACGGCCTGGGCGATGGTGGTGTCCGTCTCCACGGTCACGGCCGGGCTGGACATCAGGTCCTTGACCAGCAGCTGCGGGTTGATGTGGGTGTAGAGCAGGGCGAAGAGCTCGTCCTTGACCTGGGAGAGGGTGCGGTCCTTGATGGTGGCCGAGGCCGCGAAACCGTGCCCCCCGCCGCCCAGGGAACTGCAGATGTGCCCCACGTTGACGTCGGGCGTGCGGCTCCTGGCCACCAGCACGATGCGGTCCTGCATGCGCCCCATGGCGAACAGGGTGCGGATGTTCTGGATATCCAGCATCTTGTGTACCAGGAGGGCAAAATCCCCCACATAGTGCTCCAGGGAGACCTCGGCCATGGTCACGGTGATGCCGTTGATGTCGTGGCTGGTGGCGGACTCCAACAGGTCGTTGAGGATGGAGATCTGCTCCGCCGTGAGGTCGCGGTGCAGCAGGTCGGCGATGACGTTGAGGTCCATGCCCTGGGACTTGAGCCAGGCCGCGGCCAGGAAGTCCTGCTCCGTGGTGGAGGAAAAGGTGAAGGAGCCGGTGTCCTCGAAGATGCCGCAGCCGAGCATGGTGGCCTCGTCCTCGGTGAGCGTGAGCCCCCGGTCGCGAATCTCCAGGCTGATGATGGTGGTGGTGGCACCCCAGGGCAGGACCTGTCCTGCGGAATAGGGCACGTCGTCGTCGGTGTCGGGGTGGTGGTCGTAGGCATGGACCGTCACGCCGGGCTTCTCCAGGATGGCTTGCACGTGCTGCAGCCGCTCCCGCTGGCGGGTGTCCACCAGCACCAGGGTTTCCACGGCCTCGGCGTCGATGTCCTTGGCGTTCTGGAAATTGAAGAGGTAGGTGGCGCTCTCGATGAAGAAGTTGCGCAGGTTCTTTTCCTGGCTGCCGGGAAAGACCAGGACCGCCCCCGGATAGAGCTTGCTGGCGGCAATCATGGCCGCCAGGGCGTCGAAGTCGGCGTTGGCGTGGGCGGTGATGACGGTCTTGGCCGTGATGTTCTTGGCAGTGGAGTGCACGGGAGCTCTTTCTTGGTTCAATCCAAACGTGGGGGCGTCCAGCATCCGCCCACAGCGCTATGGCACGGATCGCGCCTCCAGGCAAGGTTCCGACCGCCCGGCGGCACCAAGGGGCATGAACGGCAGGGCAGGGTGGCGGGCAGGCACAAAAGAGGCTAGATTTTCCCTTTGCGCCGGTTTGGTTCCGGCGCGCCCGACTGCAGTCACCACGCCGCGACACGTTCAGGAGATACCATGCTTGCCGCTTGCCTCCGGGCCCTGCCCCTGCTGCTCATCCTGTGTCAGGCCTCCGCGTTGGGGGCGGCCACCTCGCCCCTGCCCGGTGCTGCCGGCACCACAGACAGCCCCACGGCACTGACCCTGCACCTGGAAGGACACAGCCTGACCGTGGAACTGGCGATCACGCCCCTGCAACGTCGCTACGGGCTCATGGGGCGCCGCAGTCTGGCCGAGAACGCCGGCATGCTCTTCGACTACCAGCGCCCCCAAAGGGTGTGCATGTGGATGAAGGACACGCAGATCCCCCTGTCCGTGGCCTTCATCAGCGAAGAGGGGCGCATCGTGAACATCGAGGACATGCAACCGCACGACCTCACGTCCCACTGCGCCGCAGCACCCGTGCGCTACGCCCTGGAGGTGAACCAGGGCTGGTTCGCTCGCCGGGACATCGTACCCGGCAGTATTGCCACGGGCCTGCCGCGCCCGTGAACCCCGCCCGAGGGCAGAGGGCTGGGAACCCCGAGCCGCCTCAAACGAGCACAGGCCCGAGCCCCTGTTTGGGGCGGTTCACAGTATTTCAAGCGATAAAATAGTTACCATTTTGCACACTCAATGGTAATGTGCCGCAACAATGAAGCAGAAAATCACCCTTCGCCTCCTGCTGATCCTTCTGGGCGCGCTGGTGCTGGACCTGTTCTTGTCCCAGCAACTCCTGGTCCAGTACAACAACGACCAGAAGGTCGATGTCTCGCTGCGCCTCGCCGCGTTGCGGGCGCGCCTGGAAAAGGAAATCACCGCCAACCTGCTGTTGGTCCAGGGTGTGGCCAACTACATCTCCGTTACCCCTTCTCTCGATCAGGAGCAGTTCGCCCAATACGCCGAGACAGTGCTCCAGGGCACCAGCCTCATCAAGAACCTGGGCGCCGCACCGGATTTCGTCATGCGCTACGTCTACCCCCTGGCCGGAAACGAGGCGGTCATCGGGGTCGATTATCGCAAGCTCCCGGAGCAATGGGCGCAGGTCAAGTACGTGGAGCGGACCGGTCAGATGGTGGTGGCCGGCCCCCTGGAACTCATCCAGGGCGGCACCGGCATCGTGGGCAGGGCCCCGGTCTTTGTCACCCGGGACGGGCAGCGCAGCTTCTGGGGCGTGGTGTCCTCGGTCATCGACGCGGAGCAGCTATTTCACGCCGTGGGTCTGGACGAAACCAACCTGACCCTGGCCATTCGCGGGGTGGACGGTCTCGGGGAGCGCGGCGGCGTGTTCCTGGGCTCGGACAGCCTCTTCGCCCCCGAAGCCGAGGCCGTGCTCATGCCCGTGACCTTTCCATCCGGTTCCTGGGTCATTGCCGGGCTACCGGAAAAAGGTTGGGCCCGTACCCACCCCCTGACGCCGCTGGTGCACGGCCTGCTGGCCCTCCTGGCCCTGGTCTCCGGCCTGGCCGCCTATCGC